>DASVGS010000323.1:0-20232 GCA_036379435.1 Ignavibacteriaceae bacterium | reverse complement strand
TCAAATGGAACTGATAAACCGAGGAATATTTCCTCACCAAGTTTAATACTAATCAGAAGGATAGCTGCTCCAATTAATGGTAATGCTGTTGCTATGCTATCAATTACACTGTTGTAAGATCCAATCACTCTATCAATTGTTGCACTGGCCGGTGTTCTAATAATTTCTAACTTTAATTTGCTATATGCCATAAAAGCTAAAAACAAAAACAATGCATAAGTAACTACAGGCAGCCACCAAAAGCTAAAAGGAATTACTGATTCCTCTACCGGTTTCCAGGAAGGGAATAAAGATTTTGCTAATTCAATTGTTACATTACCTAAAATTGGAACACTTGAAAGATCCAGAAAAAAAGAAATGAACAATGCAACAAAAGAAATGATAGCGGGTTTTAAAATTACAGTGAAACGGATATTTCTTATCGCAGAACGAGTGTACTCCTCAAGTTCGAGTTCAAGTTCATTGTTTGCCACATCAGGATTCAAAAGATTTTTTGTTGAATTATCTCGTGATTTTAATATTGTACTTGACATCAGGCTCCTCAATATTTCTTAATAAAACTTTCTAATAGAAATGATCTTAGTTTTTAACTGATTAAAACCTTTATAATTTGACAATTATCATACCAAAACTCCTTAAATATTTATTATGATCAGGAATTTAATCAAACAGAAGAAAAAATTTAATACAAAATATGCTTCGATTTTGAGTAATAATTAAACTATTTAAGAAGCCCCTTCAATTTTAATTCTAAAAATATTGAATTACCACATAATTATTCGTTTATCTCTAACAAAATTTTACATCGGATCTATGTTTATTTAGTAATAGGTTAAAAATTCTTTACAACTCTGTAATAATTACCTGAAATAATCAAATGATTATATCAAATTTTCATGATCACTTTACATCATTATTATTTTTATCTTTAAAGTAAATTAAAATTTTTTTTATAAATACTTTCCTTTTAATGAAATCTGCTTTAGTACGTAACCCGAAATTATTAGAAATTAATTCCCGCATTTGGATAAAACGTTTTGGTAAAAATTGTAATTTGTCTTCAGTTCCGGATGATCAGATACAAGCCTGGAAAAATCTTGGTTTTGATGTTATATGGCTGATGGGTGTATGGAATAATAATAAAGATGTTATCGGTGAATATTGTTTCGAACCCGATTTGATTTCATCATATAATAGTGCATTAAAGGATTGGCAAAAAGAGGATGTTATTGGCTCGCCTTACTCTATCGATAAGTATCAGATAAATCCCATGCTTGGAACAAAGGAAGATCTTCTATCATTTAAAAAGAGATTGAACGATACTGGAATTAAATTGATACTCGATTTCATTTGCAATCACTTCAGTGCAAAATCATCTTTAATTTGGACTAATAAAGAAATTTTTCTATATGCGGATGAATATATTTATAAAAATGATCCGTATACTTTTTATCCATCACCTGCAAACAGTAACGAATATCTTGCTCACGGTCGTGATCCGCTTTTTCCTCCATGGAAGGATACTGCACAAATTAATTTTTACAGTCAGCAGGCAAGAGATTATCTTACTTCCGTTCTTATAGATCTTACAGAAATATGTGATGGAGTCAGATGCGATATGGCTATGCTTCCTTTAAACAATATATTTTATAATACATGGATTGGAGTTCTTAAGAAATATGGTTTCGATAAGCCCGAAAAAGAGTTTTGGGATGAAGCAATTAGCTCAGTAAAAAATAAAAGAAAAGATTTTATTTTTATTGCAGAAACTTATTGGGATCTTGAGTGGCAATTACAAAGCCTGGGATTTGATTTTACTTATGACAAACGTTTGACAGACAGATTGGTGGGAGGTGATATAAGAAGTATAAAAGATCACCTGAATGCAGATTTATCTTACCAGGCAAAATCAGTAAGGTTTTTAGAAAATCATGATGAAGATCGTGCGATTACAAAACTTGGCAGAGAAAGATCAATGGCAGCAGCAGTAATTACAGGTACAATTCCTGGAATTGCATTATACTTTGATGGACAGTGTGACGGTAAGAGAATTAAATTACCTGTACAATTAGGAAGAGAACCTGAAGAGAAACAAGATGAAAAGATTAAAGAATTTTATCGTAATCTTTTTAGTATAACTAAAGAGTTGGTTTTTAAAAATGGCAGCTGGAAAATACTAGAAGCCAGTCCGGTTGCTGACAGCGATCAAAGTAATGATAATTTACTTGCCTGGGAATGGCGATCAGGTAAAGAGTTAAGAGTAGTAATTGTAAATTATAATAACTCGACTTCTCGCTGCAGGTTAAAATTTAATATTGAATCAAAATCTGATGACATAATGCTAAACGATTTGCTAAATCACACCAGTTATAAACGCTCAGTTAAAGAAATAGCGGATAAAGGATTGTTTGTTGAACTTAAATCTTTTAACAGCCATATCTTTTCAATTAATAACTAAAAATTAAAAAATACAGGTAGAGAACACCGTTTTAAGGATTAATTTCTACCCGATATATTCTTTTAATTTTACTCATTCATTTTTAAGTTAGCGAAACCAAAAAATAATATATGCATCATACAAATTGAATTATGGCAAAAAAAAACAACAATACAAACCGCGAAAGAAAAATTGGTAAACAGGTTATTACCAAAAAACCGTTGATTGATCCTAAACTAAAAAATACAATCTGGACGATAATAACGATTATTGTTCTGCTGATATTTTTTATCATCAACAATACAAGAACCGAACCTGAAGAAGGACCATACCCTCCTAATTATACGCCATTGCAAAGCGACTCAACAAAATAATAACTAAAGGAAGGAAAATATTTGCATGATAAAATTAGTTTTGATTATTCTGGTTTCAATTAGCTTGAATGTATTTGGTACGGATTATAATACTGATCGATCTTTATCTGGTACAACAACGAATAATTATAATATTAAAGTTGCTGGAGATAAAGCACCAGATTTTGCATTAAAATCAGTTGATGGTAAAACAATTAAACTTTCTGATTATAAAGGTAAAGTTGTAATTATTGATTTTTGGGCAACATGGTGTCCTCCTTGCAGAAAAGGTATTCCAGATCTGATATCGATTCAAAAGGATTTTAAAAATGATGTTGTTGTGATTGGTATTTCACTTGATGCAGAAAAAACAATTAAAGACGTTCCAGGTTTTGTTAAAAATTATGGAATAAATTATCCGATTGTATATGGTGATGAAAAAGTTGTAACTGCTTATGGCGGAATTGAAGGTATACCAACTGCATTTGTAATTGATAAAAAGGGAAACATTGTTGATAAACATGTTGGACTGGTACCAAAAGATGCTTATGTAACCAAGATAAAAGAGCTGCTTAAATAATTATTTAATTGCAGATCAAATAAAAATTTAAAAATAAAAAATCCTTATTCAGAAAAATGAATAAGGATTTTTTTTGATTCGTTTCGCTAAACAAAAAAATTATAAACCGCTTCTTAAAAATTTTGGTTCTTCCAAAGTTAACATAATAGAAATTCGGTGTGAATCATCAAGTCTCTCAACAGCCGATTCGTTAAATCTGGCAAATGAATAATCAATATTCAGTTTTGGTAATTTTACACCTGCACCAACAGTAAATTGTTTAACATCATTATACCCGCCTCTTACATAAATCAAATTTTTGTAGGTATACTCTAATCCTGCATGCATATCAAAACTAACAGGTCCAAGGTTAAAATTAGATGCGAATTGTCTGTTTTCAAATCGTACATCAAAATCCAATGCAGGCATAATATACCCGCCTAAAAATTCAACAACTTTATAAGCTGCTCCTACTTTTAAAGTCGGGGAAACCAGTTCATTTCTTCCGGTACTCCAGGCAACTAAGGTGGTAGTTGCGTCCTGCAGGTTAGCACCAAGATATAAGTTCTCCATCGGTACATAATAGGCGCCAACATCAAATCCGATACCTGTTGCACCAAATTCTGCTAAATCTCGTCTAATAATTTTTGCATTTACACCCCAATAAAAATCTTCTGTTTGTCTTTTGGCAAATGTCAGATAAAATGCCCAATCCTGGTTGCTGAATTCAGTAATCCGGCTGTAGTCGAGTCTATCGTCGTTTATATCAATAACTCCATCTCCATTTGCATCGTAAAGTGCATTTCGGGTATCAGGAATTCCATCAACTCCCAGCCTCATAACACTTATTCCAAAACTCATATCATTTTGAAATGGAATAGCTACAGCACCATAATCGTAATTAACAAGATTGCCAAATTGTTCTGAGTGCATTAATGCAAGCTGCGGGTAATTTAAATTTGCAAGTCCTGCCGGGTTGTAATAGCCTGAAGTAACATCATTGGCAACAGCAACAAAAGCTCCGCCCATTCCAAGTGCACGACCACCAACACCCAAGGCCATAAACTCACCTGCATATTTTGCAATTACGGTTTGTGCCTGCAATGATGAACTTAAAATAAAGAGAGTTGTGAAAAGAAAAGCTGATTTTTTGAACATAAATAATTGCTCCTGTTAGCAAAGGATATAAAGTTACTTGAGAAAATTGAGAATTAGTGATCGAAAGTCAAGGCTAAATTAATTAGAAATTAAAGGTTAAGTTGTTAATTCTTAAATCCTTATTAAAACTTAAAACTAATTATACTTAAAAAATTATTTTACCTTACCTTGAGCCGCAACCGCAGCAGCAGCTTTTTGTATCTCTTCCTGATCTCCTAAATAATAATGCTTAATTGGTTTTAGATCTTCATTTAATTCGTAAACCAAAGGAATTCCCGTTGGAATATTCAACTCAACAATTTCTTTTTCAGGAATATTATCAAGATATTTTACCAGAGCGCGTAAGCTGTTTCCGTGTGCAGTTATCAAAACTCTTTTGCCTGATTTTACCATCGGAGCAATTGTGTTCTCCCAGTATGGAACAAAACGGGCAACAGTATCTTTTAAACATTCTGTCAAAGGAAGTTCATTTTCATTTAAGTCAGCATAACGTGAATCTTTCCCGGGAAATCTTTCATCATTTTTATCTAATTGCGGCGGTTGAATATCGTAACTTCTTCTCCAGATTTTAACTTGTTCTTCACCATACTTTTTTGCGGTCTCTGCTTTGTTTAATCCTTGCAATGCACCGTAATGCCTTTCATTTAGTCTCCAATGACGGATAACAGGAATCCACATTAAATCCAATCCATCAAGAGTTATCCATAATGTTCTGATCGCTCTTTTTAATACGGATGTGTAAGCAATATCAAATTTGATTCCTTCCGCCAATAACACTTCACCAGCTTTTTTTGCTTCTGATAATCCTTTTTCAGACAGATCAACATCAGTCCAACCAGTAAATCTATTTTCCTGATTCCAGATACTTTCACCATGACGCAATAAAACTACTTTATACATTTATTTCTCCAATTCATTTTAAGTATTAATTCAAAATTACAGTTTAAAAATAAGTACGGATGTTTTATGGAGAAAGTAAAAAATCAAAATTAAAAATTCAAAACAAGACTGCGGGATTGTTAGATATAAATAATTTAGTCACCCTCCTTTTTCAAGCAGGGTGACATAACCAAGTTAAAAATAAAATAATGATATCACTTTTTACTTAATGCAGATTTTAGAATAATAAATCCGATAATACCGGATATTAACGATCCACTTAAAACACCCACTTTTGCAGTATCTAACAATTCAGGTGAAGTAAATGCAAGATTTGCAATAAATAAAGACATCGTAAAACCAATACCGGAAAGTATTGCGGCGGCGTAAATTTTCTTCCAGCTTACACCTTCGGGTTCAGATGCAAATTTTAATTTAACAGCCAGATATGAAAAAGAAAAAATTCCTATTTGCTTTCCGAGAAACAAACCGAGAATTATACCAATACTTACAGGATTAGTAAGAGATGATCCAAAACCTGAACCAATTGTAACCCCTGCATTTGCAAGAGCAAACACCGGCATAATAAAAAATGAAACCCATGGGTGCAATCCGTGTTCAAATCTTTGCAGTGGTGTTAGTATTTTTTCACAATTATTTTCTATCTGATCTATGATGGTTAACCTCTCAGAATTTGTTAAAACATTATCCCCATGCTCACCAGCATTATCAAAATCTTGCAGCAAAGATTCAGTTTCGTTTTTGAATTTAATGGTGTTAATTCTTGATGATACAGGAATTGTAAATGCAAGTAAAACTCCCGCAACGGTTGCATGTACACCAGATTTTAGAAACGCCAACCATAAACCAATACCTACAAAAATGTAGATTAACAAATTTCTAACACCCAGTTTATTCATAGCTATTAACAGTACAATTAATCCCGTGGCGATATATAAACTGGTAAATGAAATATCAGAAGTGTAAAAAATTGCTATTACTAATACCGCACCAAGATCATCAACAATTGCAAGAGCAAGAATAAATATCTTTAATGCAAGCGGAACCCGTTTACCGAGCAGCGCAAGAATTCCAACTACAAATGCAATATCAGTAGCCATCGGTATTCCCCAGCCTGAAGCCCCTTCACCACCGGCATTAATAATCGTATAGATTAGCGCCGGAAATATCATTCCGCCTAATGCAGCAGCAATTGGTAATGCAGCTTTTTTTACAGATGAAAGCTCACCAACAAGAAGTTCCCGTTTTATTTCCAATCCTACAACAAAGAAAAATATTACCATCAATCCATCGTTAATCCAATGATGAATAGAATAATTCAAAGCTAATCCACCTAAACTGATTGTGAGATAAGTATGCCACAGATGATGATATGAATCTGCAAAAGACGAGTTAGCCCACACAAGCGCAATAATTGTTGCAATGATTAATAAAATTCCACCTGAGGCTTCCTGATGAAGAAATTCCTGGATGGGATCGGTTAATCTTTCTATTGGAGTTTTAGCTTCTTTATTTTTCATTCTTTAATTAAGTCCGATTGGTTAATAAAAGTTTCAATCTATAATGGCGGTAATAGTTATTTAAACAATATTATCTTCAGAAAGTTTCAATTGCACACTTTTTATTTTGTCATCCATTGATTGCTCCCGATCAGTTCTTGTTCCAACTCTAAGTGTTGAAGATATTCTTGGAGCACCCATTTCATGAACACGCTCGTGACATTTTTTAACCGCTGCAAAAACCTCATCCCATTCACCTTCAATGTTTGTTCCATAGGCGTGCAGGACCGTATTTAATCCGGCTTTTTTTAAAATTTTTTCACATTCTGCAATATATTTCGAGACAGAAAGCCCTACACCAATCGGAACCACACATAAATCAACAATAACTTTCATATAATTTCCTTTTAGTTTAATTAGTTTAGAATTGTCTTTTAGTCTTGAATGATTTTGAAAAATTTTATCTTAAGATAAAAAAAAAATTACTTTATTGCTTAAATATTAATTGTAGATGCAGTTAATATTTCTAGAAAACATGATAGGTTGAATTGACAGATTATTTTACATCCCGCATTTATGTATGATCAGCAATTCAGATGATTCATTAGAAGTAAATGAAAAGTAATTCTTGATTAAATCAAGCCAAAACTTTTTAATAATAATATACCGATAGCAATTGTGAATACAGATCCAAGAGTGGTAATCATTATGATATTACCTGCTAACCTGGAATTTGCACCCATTACATCTGCCATAACAAAACTTGCAATTGCTGTGGGACAGGCGAAAACAATAAACATTATTCCAAGATCATCATTTCTATATCCTAAAAAGTAAGCGCCAAGGGTTAGCACTGCAGGAGTAGCTACTATCTTAATTAGTGAAGCGCTAAATGCAAGATTTGAAGCGTCTTTTAAATTTTTAGTATTAAGCGACCCACCGATACCAATTAAAGCCAGGGGTAATGCAAGATCAGAAAGAAATTCTCCCGTGCTTACAATCATTATTGGCAGTTTTATTTTAAAGTATGAAAACGGAAGTGCAAATATTACAGCAAGAATAAGTGGATTAAATAAAATATCAAGCAATGCTTTTTTATAATTTACTTTACCTTGCTGCATAGGAATGGTCAATGCAATTACTGCAAGGACATTGTATAGAGGCAGCAAAAATGCAAGAATAATTGTTGCTTTGCCCAGAGCATCATTTCCAAACAGATTTGAAATTAATGCTAATCCAACTATTGCGTAATTCCCTCTAAATGCACCCTGTATATATGAACTTTTATCTGCCTGATTTTTTATAAATGGAATTGTGCCCAGCCAGATTAATAAAAATGAAATGAATGTGCCTGAATAGATGAAGACAATTTGATCAAACTCTAAGACTTGTGATAGATCTAGTTCTGATATTTTTAGAAATATAAAAGTTGGAAGAGAAATTTGAAATACAAATTTGGAAGTTACATCAACAAATACCTCATTGATTATTTTTAATTTTCTTGCAAAATATCCAACTGCAATTATTAAAAATACGGGAGCAACAATATTTGCGGTAAAAAAAATATTTTCTAACAAAATGATCTTTTATAATAAATTTATAAACTGTTTAGTTCGTCAATTAACTTTTTAAAGGCATCCGGAACCGGCACTAACTTATTTTTTTCATAATCAAAAAAAGCAATACCGGTTTTTGCGCGTGCAATTTCTTTACCTGTAGCCTTATTTGTTATTTTAAAAATAAAATCACAACCGCTTTTTAACAGGTTTTCAACAGCAATATCAAAAACCAGAACATCTCCGTGATAACCCTGGGATTTATACTGCAGCGCAGCATCAAACATAATAATTCCTGCACCGGCGGTATCCACTTCTGAAAATCCCCAGTTTTTTAAAAATCTTATTCTTGCTTCGTGTACCATTGATAGAATTGAATCATTGCTTAAATGTCCGGCAAAATTTACATCGTAAACTCTGACAGAAATTTCTGTTGTAAAAAAATATTTTTGTGGAAGTTCTATTTTTATTCTCTGCACTTTAATTCTCTTGAATCATATGTGATAAAAAAACGGGTTAATAAATTTTTTTATGGAGCCGTATGATTTATTTATACTAACTGATAAACAGTAACCGGTTCAGGAATTCCTTTGATCATAATGTCATTATGATAAATAGGTTCTTTTTCTAATTTGATGCGTTTGTATACATCTTCAGAAATTAAGATTGCAGAACTAAGATCTTTATTAATTTGTTCAAGTCTTGCTGCAATAATAACCGGTTGACCTGTAACTGAGTATTGTTTTCTCTCGCTTGTTCCAACATTTCCCGTAACTACTTCACCTGCATTTATGCCGATTCTAATTATTGTAGGTGGAATCAGACCTGCTTCATTTCTTCTTTTAAGTTCTTTATTTATTTCCAATGCAGAATTTACTGCAAGCTGACAATCGTTTTCGTGTTCAATTGGTGCGCCAAAAATTGCCATTAAACCATCACCCATTATTTGTGTTACTATTCCTTTATTCTTATTTATAATTTCAATCAGGAATGAAAACACATTGTTCTGGTAAGCAATAATCTCTTCAGGAGATTTGTTTTGTGCAAAGATTGAAAAGTTTCTAATATCCAAAAACATTATTGCCGCAAATCTTATACGGCTTTGAACTTCATATCTATTTTGAACCAGTTCATCAACAATTTCTTTTGAAATTTGCTGTCCGAACAATTTGTGAATTTCATTTCTTTCAGATTGAGCCCGGTAATGTTTTATAATACCTTTTTTTATTTGATTGGTAATTAAACCTGCTGTGTGACCGGAAATAAATAATAATGCCGCAGTGCCTAAATAAACAGGAAAGAAAGAAAAAGAATCAACCGATTGTGCTGGAGATGGTTTTGAACTTAAATGCCAGGCTAATAAAGTAAATTGAACGGCAGCGATGCTTCCTGAAAAAACACATAATTTAAAATCAAGTTCCAATGCTGAAAGCATGATGATTAGAAAATAAAGTAAAGTAACCGGTGTAAATAATGGTAGAATCGAAGGAAGATTAAATGAATAAATAATTAGAGCAACTGTTGGAATACTGATTTCAATAAACGCATTTACGTAACGAATTAATATGAAAGCTTTTACTCCGTATCGTGTCCACTGTCTTGCTGCACGACTAACAAACAACGACCTTACAAAAATTACAACCAGTATTATAATTGTTAGTTGAAAAGCGATAGGGAATTGCGAAATTTCCTGAAACTCTTTTTCAAATGTTAAAGAAATTAAAAGTACAACTATAATTAAAAACCCGACTATACCGGCAAGAACTTTTGATCTAAAACTTTCATTGGAAATTATCTCATCGGAAAATAATTCTTCAAAAAGTTTTGTGCTGCCGTTAGCCATTTAATTATTTGATTTCTGATTAATATAATTTTTATAACATTCTAATTTACTAAACAGTTTTTTTGTAATTAAATATGGCAAGTAAATTAAATCCTGCAGCAAACAAAATAATTATTCCAAAATATTTTAAAATATCAGAAAATCCGCTGCCTTTTAATACAATCATTCGCATTACTTCAATAAAGTAACTTACAGGATTAAGGTATGCAAGTATCTTTGCCCAATCCGGCATGTTATCTATCGGGGCAAATAAACCGCCAAGTAAAATAAAAATGGTCATAAAAAAGTATGAAATAAACATTGCCTGCTGCTGTGTTTCTGCAAGAGTTGAAACAAAAAGTCCAAATCCCAACAAACCAATTAAATAAATTGCAGCAAATAAATATATCAGTAAATAACTACCAGCGGGATAAATTCCATAAACAACATAACTAATAATAAATCCAACCGAAAGCACAATGTTTCCTAAAATCCAGAATGGAATTAATTTACCAAGTATAAACTGATATTTTTTAATTGGTGAAACATTAAGTTGTTCAATTGTTCCGTCTTCTTTTTCTTTTACAACATTTATTGCGGTTAACAGAAATCCAACTAAGGTTACTAACAGTACCAGCACGCCGGGTACCATAAAATATTTGTAATTCATTTTTGGGTTAAACCAATTGCTGCTGGTTATTTCAATCATTGGTTGTGGATTGATACGAGGTAACTGTATCCATTTAGTTCGAACATCCGAATTAAAATCATTGATGATTGAATTAGCGTATGATACTGAAAGCCCGGAAGTCTGTCCATTGATTGCATTGGCGATAATCATAACTTTTGCTTGATTATCCCTTATCAAATCTCTTTCAAAACCTTCCGGTATTTCGATTATCAGATCTGCTCTGTCTTCTTCAATCACCTTTAATGCTTTTTTATACGAATCAGCAGTTGCAGTTAACTGAAAATAACCGGAGGATGTAAATTTGTTGGTAAGATTTCTGGAGTATTCCGAATGATCGTGATCAACAATGCACAGGTTAATATTCTTCATTTCATAATTTGCGGCAAATGGCAGTAATATCAGTTGAATAACCGGTACCGCAAAAATCATTCGGATCATTAACTTGTTGCGGAAAATTTGTAAAAATTCTTTTCTTAATAAAAATTTTAATGTTCGCATTACAATCTTATTTTAAATCGTTTGATACTTACTAATAGAAAAAAAGTTGTCATCCCAATTATTATCAACATCTCTTTCCATATATCAAATAAACCAAGTCCTTTTATCATAACATCTTTTACCATTATTATATACCACTTTGCCGGAATTAAATTTGATATAACCTGTAATATCACAGGCATATTTGCAATCGGAAATGCATAACCGCTAAGCATTACTACGGGAAGCATTAATCCTATTAAGGAAATTATCATTGCAGCTTGTTGAGAATTTGTTACTGTGGAGATCAGTATCCCAAGTGTTAATGCACAAATTATATAAAGAATGGTTACAAAACTTAAAAGCATTATACTTCCATGAATTGGAATGCCAAAAACCAAGACGCTAATTAATAAAATGGTTATCACGTTTATTAATGATATAATAAAATATGGGATAACTTTACTTATAATAATTATCCATGGTTTAAGAGGTGAAACAAGCAGCACTTCCATTGTTCCCATTTCTTTTTCTCTTACTATGGAAATTGATGTCATCATAGCGGAGATTAAAAGTAAAATCATTCCCATTACACCCGGCACTGAACTATACTCGCCTTTTAACTGCGGATTATAGAGCATTCTTATTTCTGAGTTAATGGTATACGGTAAATTTTTATTCTGATTTAATTCTTTTTGATAATCCATAACAATGGCACTTACATAATATGATAATGTATTTGCCTGATTAGGATCGGAAGCATCTGTAATTATTTGCAGCTGGGCTTTATTATTATGTGAAAGATCATTCTGAAAATTTGGTTGAAAGACAACAGCTAATTTGATTCGTCCGGTTTTAAATGCTGTTTCTATCTGCTTATTTGATGTAAGGGTTTTGTCGATATCAAAATAAGAACTGCTTTCAATTCGTGTTATTATATTTTGAGTTGCTTCATCTTTAGAATTATCGAGTACGGCTATTTTACAATTACGTGTTTCAGTTGTAATGGCAAAACCGAAAATTATCAACTGCACAACAGGTAATCCGAGCAGTACAAGCATTGAGCGTTTGTCACGAAGAATGTGGAAAAATTCTTTTTTTATAAAAGTAAAAAACTGTTTCATAAAAAAATCAGTCTCCTCTTT
The DNA here is from genome assembly GCA_036379435.1 of Ignavibacteriaceae bacterium. GTDB lineage: Bacteria > Bacteroidota > Ignavibacteria > Ignavibacteriales > Ignavibacteriaceae > IGN3. The sequence goes on along the minus strand of DASVGS010000323.1, from coordinate 7,635 downwards.
TAGCTTTTCTTGCAAGCATTAAAAAAACCTCATCCATGTTTGCCGCATTAAATTGTTCTTTTAATTTTTCCGGGGAATCCAAGGCTTCAATTCGGCCATCAACCATAATTGAAACCCGGTCACAATATTCGGCTTCATCCATATAATGAGTAGTTACAAAAATGGTTATTCCATCGTGTGCAGCTTCATAAATCATATCCCAAAATTGTCTTCTTGTAATAGGATCAACACCGCCTGTAGGTTCATCAAGAAAAACAATTTTAGGTTTGTGAAAAATTGCAGTACTGAATGCAAGCTTTTGTTTCCATCCGAGCGGCAGAGAATTTACTAATTTATCTCCATCGTTTTGTAAATGTAATTTTTTAAGAAGATCCTGACATTTTGTTTTGATTTCAAAATCATTCATCCCATAAATTCCACCAAAGAGAATTATATTTTCTTTTATTGTTAAATCTTCGTACAGAGAAAATTTTTGACTCATATAGCCAATGCTTTTTTTAATTTTTTCAGTTTCTCTGTAAACATCAAATCCTGCTATTGTGGCTTCTCCGCTGCTTGGTTTAGATATTCCAATAAGCATTTTAATAGCAGTTGTTTTACCTGCGCCGTTTGCACCAAGAAAACCAAAAATTTCACCTTTATCAACTTCAAAAGTTATATCATTTACAGCGGTAAAATTTCCAAATTTTTTTGTGAGCTTATTAGTTTCTATTACAATTTCTCTATCCATTGATTAAAAATTTCAATCTTTAGTTATAATATCTTTATCTTAATTTGCATAAGATTGTGTTTTCATTAATCTCATAAAGCGATCTTCTATTCCTGGTTTTATCTGAGTAATAGTAAGATTCTTATGCTTTGCCAAATAAGATTTGAGAACCTCAACATTTAGATTGTCCTCCTTTAAAACAAGATGATGTTTACTTCCAAACGCAAAGCAGGATTCTGTCTGATCAAAACTTCTTAAATCTTTAAGCAGACTGAACATATCATCTGCACTTACAGCAAAAAGTTTTTTATCAAATCTATTAACAATATTTTGTGGCTTGTCAATTTCCAAAATCTTACCAGACTGTATCAGCCCAATTCTATCACACAAATTTGCTTCATCCATATATGGAGTTGAAATAAGAATACTTATCCCTTGTTTCTTTAATCGTATTAACATATCCCAAAACTCTTTTCTTGAAACGGGATCGACACCTGTGGTTGGTTCATCAAGAAACAAGACTTTGGGTTTGTGAATTAATGAACAGCTAAGCGCCAGTTTTTGTTTCATCCCCCCGCTAAGTTTTCCTGCTCGCCTGGTTTTAAATGGTTCAAGCTGGTTATAAATATCAGCAACCAGTTCATAATTTTCCTGAATAGTAGTATTAAAAATTGTTGCGAAGAAATTAAGATTTTCTTCAACGGTTAAATCCTGATAAAGTGAAAACCTGCCCGGCATATATCCGGCAATAGATCTTATTTTTTTATAATCTTTTACAACATCAAAGCCCATAACATTTGCATTACCTTTATCAGCAAGTAAAACTGTTGTAAGAATTCTAAAAATAGAAGTTTTACCCGAACCATCAGGTCCAATTAATCCAAATAGTTCTCCCTCATCAACTGAAAAAGAAATATCATCAACTGCTTTGATAATACTATTTTTTACTGTGTAAGTTTTAGTAATATTATTTAGTTCGATTGCTTTCATTAGAAATTAGAATTTAACTTCTCCATACATACCAATTTTAAGATAACCATCGTTAATTACTTTTACCTTTATTGCATAAACAAGATTTGCCCTCTCATCTTTAGTCTGGATTGTTTTTGGAGTAAACTCAGCTTTTGAAGATATCCAATAAATTTCTCCGCTTAATTCTTTTTGATTTCCTTCACCATTATCAACAAAAACTTTTACTTTTTGACCAAGCTTTATCTGACTTAGTTGTTCACCATTAATGTAAGCACGTAATGTCATAGTTGATAAATCAGCAATCTTATAAAGTGCTTTTCCGTTAGATGTGACTTCGTTTTGCATCGCATACCTGGTTAATACTGTTCCATCAACAGGATTTTTAGTTATGCTTTTATTTATTTGATCTTGGATCTGCTCAACCTGCGTTTTTAATGGTAAGGTTTGACTAATGATTCCTTGTTTTGTAATTGTTAAACTTGATCTGGCAGCATCATACTGCTTGTTTAATACTTCAAGTTGTGAATTGATATCATCCAGTTGTTTTGATGTGGCAGCATTAGTTTTAACTAAATTATCGATTCTGTTTTTTTCTCTTTCAGCTGTTATGATTTGTTCTTTAATAGATGCCAATTGAGTTGGAATATCCGGCTGTGTTACCAGTACAGATTTTATGGTTGACTCAAGTTGTCTTTTCTTAAGATATAATTGTGTTGTGTCTATGACGGCAGCGATTTGATCTTTTTTAAGATTCATTCCTTCTTCAATATTAAAAAAGATAAGTTTTCCCGTTGCCTCAGCTGATACAATAACTTCTTCAGATTCAAATGTTCCGGTTGCATCAAAATCCCCATTTCCATTTGAACAGGAAAGTAAAAAAACTGATAAAGCTAAAGAAGAAATGAGAGTTAATTTATTTTTCATATTATTCTCTTAAAATTTATTAATATCCGACTGTTAATTTATGCTTGTACTGTACCATCAATAATTGGATGGTGTGTATAGCTAAGTTTTGTTTGGCGCGATCTTCTGAATTTAATTCACGTATATAATCACTTGAAGTAACTACTCCGTTTTCAAGCTGTGATTTTACGGACTCCTTAACTGAAGTTCTGAGCTCAATGATTTCTTCATCAATATTAATTAGTTCTTTTAATTTGTTGATTTCAATTAATTGCTGTTCAATAGCGATGTTAGTATTTAGAGAAAAAGTTTCTTGCTGCACATCAATAATATTTTTATTCAGTAAATTAATTTCATTTTCATTACTATTTGTATAAAGATTAGATATTGCCCAGGTTAACCTTAAGCCTGCAACGTAGTACCAATCAAAATTATTCTTTAACATATCAAGCGTTGGTTTACCATATCCCCCCTGAAAAAACAAACTGGCTTTCGGCAAAATTTTTGCTAATGTCAAACCACGTTGATTTTCAATAACATTAATTTGATATGAAAACATTTTTAATTCAGGTCTGTTTATTTCAACTTGTGCAGGAATGATTTCCTGCGGTGGTATTGCTAACACAGTCGAATCACTTAATCTTGAATTAATTAATAATCCAAGCATAGTTAGATAAGCTTTTCTTGATGACATCAATTCAATAAACCTCTGATCAACATTCAGAACTTCAGCTTTTAAAATATCAACGTTAGTTTTAGTTGCTATTCCATTTTCAAGTGAAGCATTTAATTTAGCCAGACTTTCATCTAAATCGTTTTTAACTGACTCAAGTTGTTTAATCTGCAGATCGAGAGACAAAATTCCAAAATAAATTTGATTTACACTTTCTTTTACTTTCAGCAATTCCGTTTCCACTTTTTGCTCTTCAACATCAGCTAAGGATTTTTGGATATCAGCCTGCGTACTAACTAACCCACCATCATAAATCAACTGAGACACATCCGCATAAGCCTTGTACTGATCTTTAGTTAAAGATTCAATTTGGATTCCAGGAATTGAAATAGGAAGTGATGTTACATCTGATTGATAAGTTACCTGACCATTTAAGGTTACCTGAGGAAGATATCCTTTCCAGACATTACTAACATTATAATCTTTACTTTGTTCGATATACTGCTTCTGTTTAATCAAAGGATAGTTTGTATAGGCTTTTGAATAACATTCTTCTAATGTTAGTTGTACTTGAGAGTTAGCATAATTAAAGCTTAAAATTATTAATATTAATACTAATTGCTTTTTCATGATTCGATCTTATTAATTGTTTTATTAAAAATTTTCTTACCTTTTTCAGTTACAATACCACCAATAATTATTTTAAATGCATAACGAGCCGCTTCAATAATTGAGAAATTATTATTGAGAATAAATTCCGGATTAACAATATTTCTTACAGAAGCAACAAGTACATTCATTACAATGTTGGTCGGGTAATCGATAAATAAACCCTCTTTCTTCCCCTGATCAATTACTTTTGTAATGTTTCCAAACATCATCTGTGTTCTAAACTTGTCAATTTCATCCCACAAATTTGGATAGTACCTTCTTATTTCTTCCATTCTTTGGATTGTAATTTTTTCTGAGCCTTTTGCAAGAATTTTAATTAACTCTTCCAGTTTTTCTATTGCATTTTTTTCAGAACTTAATGCCGGTACTATTTTACTTTTCATACCCTTCATAAAATTATTGGCAATAGCCATTACCAGATCATCTTTGGAAGGAAAGAACTTATAGATTGTTTTTTTACTCATTCTCAGTTCTGCGGCAATTTCATCCATAGTAGTTTTATAGAAACCATCCCGGAAAAATTTATCCTCGGTTTGTTCTATTATTTTGTTTTGATCGTCCATTTATCCTCTTGGAAACTATTTTCGTTTTTCTGGTTTCCAAATTAAAACTTAGTGGACGCTTTGTCAAGAGGTAATACTCAAATATGTTTTTAGTCACTTCTTGTAGATAATATTAATATTTAAGTAATTTATATTACAATTAAAAAGGAGGGTGTTATGAAGTTATGTTTACTTGTTCTATCATTTATTTTTCTTACTCACAGCATTTATTCACAATCAAAGACAGAGAACGACATTGAGTCTTTATTAATAAATGCTAAAAAAGGTGTTTACTGGGCACTGTCAAATCTGCAAGGGAAAAAAACAAAATTCGACCAATCACTTATTGATAATGATAAAATAATCGCGAAGGTTAAGGTAAGTAAAGAAATAAATGGTGTTAGAATTGAATCAACCGGTTACTATGATACAAACGAATTAACTATTGTACTGTATAGATCCAGAGAAGGATTAATCAAAGATGGCTATATAAAAAAAGGAGATTTGGAGACATTTAATGAGGATAATTAATTTTTTAAAATATTTAAAATAAATCTTGACTTAAGTAAATATTTTTTGTAACTCTGTAATAGTTATTACAGCTATTAATCAATTTGTAATTAGAGTTACAGATGAATCAACAGAGATTAATTGATCTTTTCTTAGAAGTTGCCCAAATAAGTGCGCTATCAGGAAATGAAAAACCTGTAGCAGATTATATAAAATCATTTCTCACTAAACTCAACTACACCGTTTCAGAAGATAATTCAACAGAATACACTAAAAGTAATACAGGAAATTTGATTTGTAGAATTGGGGACGGTGGAAATTTCATACTTCTTTCCCATATGGATACCGCCCGATCAACTGAAAATTTAAAACCTATTATTTTGAATGATAGAATTGTTTCATCAGGTGATACAGTGCTCGGAGTAGATAATCGTGCGGGTGTTGCTGTTTTATTATATACACTTGAAACAATTGTGAAAGAAAAAGTTTCTGTAAAAGATTTTACCGTTGCATTTACTACATGTGAAGAAACCACTCTCTTTGGATCAAAAAATCTTGGAGTAAACGGACAGATTAAAAATGGATTTATTTTCGATTCCGGTTATCGTCCTGGAAACTTCATATATTCGGCTTGCGGTGCAATTGGTTTAAAAATAAAAATATTTGGTAAAGCGTCGCACTCAGGAATTGCACCTGAAAAAGGAATCAATTCAATGCTCGCTGCCTCTAAAGCAATAAGTCAACTTCCTTTAGGAAGAATTGACGAAGAAACTACCATGAATATTGGTCTGTTTAAAAGCGGTTCTGCAGTTAATGTTATACCTGAGTTTACTGAGCTTGAAGGAGAAGTAAGATCATTTAACATTAAAAAAGCTGAAGATAATTTTAATTTGCTGGTAAGTATTTTTAAAAGTGAAGCAGAGAAAATTGGTGCTAAAATCGAAATAGATTATTACTGGGATTTTGTACCATACACTATTCCGGAATCATCCTTCGTATTTAAAGAAACAGTACGTGCAATAAAAAATGTAGGATTAGAACCAACTCCAAAAATTTCACTCGGCGGCAGCGATGCAAATTCACTTAATGGAAGAGGAATAGAATCGGTAAATCTTGGCATCGGCGCTCAAAACCCACATTCAAATGACGAATTTATTTTTATTGAGGACTTAATCAAATCTGCAGAAATTGCGCTTGAATTAGTAAAAAAGGATTAATCTATGAAAAAATTTTTACTTCTTACTTTTTTAACACTCCTTATATTAAATCCAAATATCATCGCCAGTGAAAAAGGAAAATTGGTTATTGTTGGAGGTGCGCAAACTAGCGAGATAGTAAAGAAATTTGTAGAACTTGCAGGTGGCACCAATGCTAAAATAATTGTTATACCAAATGCAGGCTCAGAACCCGAAAGATGGAGTAAAGTGCAGGTTGAAGAATTTGAAGAGTTTGGTGCAAAGGCAGATTATTTATTATTTACAAGAGAAACTGCTGACGATAAAGCTAATCTGGATAAAATGGATTGGGCAAATGCAGTGTTTTTCCTTGGTGGAGATCAAAGTGATCTTACAAGAGATATGCTGGGAACAAAATTATTAGACAAGGTTTTTGATATTTATAATAATGGCGGCGTTGTTGGCGGATCGAGTGCCGGTGCTGCTGTTATGAGTGAAGTAATGATAACCGGCAATGAACTACTGCACAACGATTCTACAGGTTCGTTTATCACTATTGAAAAAAATAATATTGAAACAAAACAAGGTTTTGGTTTTCTTAAAAATTCTATTGTAGATCAGCATTTTCTTAAACGCAAAAGACATAACAGAACTATTTCTGCATTGATCGAACATCCAAATTTATTTGGAATTGCTATTGATGAATCAACTGGAATAATTGTTTACCCGGATGAAACATTTGAAGTAATTGGCAGCTACCAGGTTTTAGTTTACGATCCCACAAGTGCTAAAGACGTACGTGAAGATAAAAATGGTAATCTTGGAATTACAGATATGAAACTTCAGGTACTTGTTGCCGGGGATAAATTTGATATGAAAACCAGACAAGTGATCAAATGAGTGAAGCAAAAAGAAAATTCAAATTTCGTGTACCAAACACCTATTTGTTGATCTTTTCTCTTCTGGTGATAATTGCTGCTATGACGTGGTTAATTCCCGGAGGACAATACGAACGCGCTGTTGTTAATGGAAGGGAAGTTGTTGTACAGAATTCTTTTAAATATGTCGATAGTAATCCACAAGGATTTATTGATCTCTTCATCTCCCCTTTAAAAGGGTTTGTTGAAGCAGGATTGATAATAGGATTTATTTTGTTTGTTGGCGGATCATTTAATGTACTTGCAAAAACAGAAGCAATAAATTCTCTCATCAATAAACTTGCAAGAGCTCATAAAGATTCAAAGCTGCTGCAAAAACTTTTCATTCCGGTTTTAATGTTAATGTTTTCTATTGGCGGTGCAACTTTTGGAATGAATGAAGAAATAATTCCTTTTGTTTTAATCATTGTTCCAATATGTCTTGCACTTGGTTATGATTCAATTGTTGGAGTCGCAATTCCGCTTGTAGGTGCACACATTGGATTTGCAAGTGCTTTTCTAAATCCATTTAACGTTGGTATTGCACAGGGTATTGCAGAAG
>DASVGS010000322.1:0-3640 GCA_036379435.1 Ignavibacteriaceae bacterium | reverse complement strand
ATTTGTAATATTGTTTCAGCCGGAAATAAGAAGACTTTTAGTGCTATTAGCACGCAATCCTTTCTTCAAAGTTTTTGCAAAAGCAGAATCACACGAAGTTTCTGATATAATTGTTGATGCTGCTTTTCAATTATCTCAACATCAGCACGGAGCAATTATAGTGCTAATTAAATCATCTGGCATAAGAGGATTTGCTGAAACGGGAGAAATATTAAATGCACGACTTAGCGTTGCACTATTAACTTCAATCTTTTATCCTAAATCTTCTTTACACGATGGTGCCGTTATCGTTAACAAAAATTTAATAGAAGCTGCAAGATGCACACTTCCATTATCACAGCAAACAACTTATAAAGGAGAAGGGCTTGGAATGAGACATCGCTCCGGTTTGGGTATATCTGAACAGGCTGATGTTATCAGCATTATTGTTTCTGAAGAAACAGGTAGTATTTCAATTGCTGAAAATGGTGTACTGACTAAAGGGTTATCAAAAGATGCCTTAAAAAGAATTCTGAATAAATCATTAAAAGGACCTGAGAAAAAAGGATGGAAAGGTTTTATTGAACAGCTTAAATCAAACACTTAAAGTATGTGCAATTATTCCTTTTTATAATGAAGAAGATTTTCTATCAGACGTAGTTTCAGGAACTTTAAAGTACGTTGATAAAGTGTTTGCAGTAAATGATGGATCTACTGACAACTCAGTTGACAAAATTAATTTCTTTGATTGTGTTCAGATTATTTCTCTCGATAAAAATTATGGCAAAGGTAAAGCTCTTCAATCAGGATTTGAGGAAGCGAGTATGCAGGGTTTTGATATATTAATAACACTTGATGCAGATATGCAGCATAATCCTGAATTCATTCCGGATTTTATTTCAAAAGCAAAAGTATATGATATCGTAATTGGTAACAGGCTTAACGATATTAAAAATATGCCTTTGCAGCGGATTTTTAGTAATAAAATTACGTCCAAGTTGCTCTCTATAAAAACAGGACAAAAGATATTAGACAGTCAATGCGGTTACAGAGCTTATAAATCAGAGGTGATAAAAAAAATTAAATCTTATTCATCGGGTTACGAAGCCGAAAGTGAAATGATAATTTTAGCTGCAAAAGTAGGTTTTAGTATTGGCTTTACTAATATCCCAACTATTTATGGAAATGAAAAAACTAAGATGAATCCTATTAATGCCATTTTTGGTTTTGTAAAAATATTATTTAAATGATATACGTATGAAAAGAAAATGGGAAATTGAAAAATTAAAAAGTACGAAGCAGTATAAAAAAAATGCTTCTCTTATAATGAAGAATAGGATAGAAAATTTATTAAATTATACGCAATCTTACTTCAAAAATCCAGATGTTGAGAATTTACACGATGTAAGAATAGCACTCAGACGTGTTCGTTACTCAATGGAATTGTTTATCGTATGTTATGATAAAAAGATATTTATTAAGTTTTACAATAAAGTTCAATTACTTCAGGATCTTTCAGGAAACGTTCGTGATGTCGATATTTCAATCGAAAATCTTAATTCTCTGATGAACGAAAATGAAATTAAAATTGATCCGGAAATAATTAACAAAGCTTTTGATAAGAAAAATTTATTGGAAGAAAAATTTAAGTTTGAGTTAATGAGATTTACTTTAAGCAAATCACTTAAAGATTTCTTAAAACAATTAGGATAACAGAGGAGACATAAAAAATGAAACTTAAATATTTTGGTCATTCAGCTTTTCAAATAACCACCCAAACTGGTATAAATATTTTAATAGATCCATTTCTTGATAATAACCCTGTAAGTCCTGTAAAATCTAAAGACGTTGAAGCGAAGTATATTATATTTACTCACGGGCATGGAGATCATGTTGGTGATGGATTAAAGATCGGCAAAAGATGTAATTCACTTTTTATTTGCGTTAATGAATTGGCAGAATGGGTTAAATCAAAAGGACTTAACGCACATAATATGCATATCGGTGGATCACATAATTTTGAATTTGGAAAGATAAAATTTACCATTGCTCATCACGGTTCACTTTCTCCGGATAATCAATACACCGGTGAGGCATCAGGTGTACTTGTAACGATTGAAGGGAAAACCATTTACCATACTGGGGATACCGGACTGTTTTACGATATGAAATTAATTGGTGAGATGAACCCTATTGATTACATGTTGCTGCCTATAGGTGATAATTATACGATGGGAATTAATGATGCTGTTAAAGCGGTTGAATTGGCAAATCCTAAAATAGCAGTCCCTATTCATTATAATACTTTTCCATTAATTAATTCTGATCCAAATGAATTCAAAAAGCGAATAGAGGGAATTGGAAAAGTATGTAAAATTTTATCATTTGGAGAGGAAATAGTTATATAATCATTTGAAAAAAAGTAAAGAATTATTGTTCTATTTATCAATTCGCTCTAAACTATTGTAATTAATTTTGAAGTTAATGCACGATTTTGAAAAAGTAATTTTTCAAAAGTTCATTTAACTGTTTCTATATAGCTTACATTCAATTATCTTTAAATCTAATTTTTAGAATTCTTTTAAATGGCAAAAATAATTTCTATAGCAAATCAGAAAGGCGGAGTAGGCAAAACAACTACTACGATAAATTTATCTTCATTGCTGGCTGCAGCGGAAAAGCGAACCTTATTGGTCGATATTGATCCTCAATCAAATTCATCCTCCGGTTTAAGTGTAACTAATCAAACTCCCTCAGTTTATGAAGTTCTTGTTGGTACAAAAAATATAAAAGAAGTAATTATCAACACATTTATGCCATATCTTGATATGCTGCCATCAAACATAAATCTTGTTGGAGCAGAAATAGAGATGGTTGATATTGAAAATCGTGAAAGTCTTTTACGTAACGCTCTTTCAGAAGTAAGTGATATTTATGACTACATTTTAATTGATTGTCCGCCATCATTGGGGTTACTTACGCTTAATTCTCTTACAGCCTCAAATTCTGTACTGATTCCTGTTCAGTGTGAATATTTTGCTTTAGAAGGATTAGGACAACTTCTGAATACCATTAATATTGTGAAGAAACATTTTAATAAAGATTTAGCAATTGAAGGTGTACTGTTAACAATGTTTGATACCCGATTAAGATTATCTCACCAGGTTGCGGAAGAGGTTAGAAAGTATTTTGGTGACAAAGTTTATAATACTGTAATAAATCGAAATGTTAGAATTTCTGAAGCACCCAGTTACGGTAAACCTATAATACTTTATGATGCAATTTCCAGCGGTGCACAAAATTATATGGCATTAGCTGCGGAGTTACTGGAAAAGAATTCAGGTATTTTAAATAACTAATGATATGAGCAAAATGAAATCAAGTTTAGGCAGAGGTTTGGATGCTTTGATCAATCCAAACAGGTTTAATGAAACTGAAGAACAAAAGACTCAGGATTATAATAACATCCAGTACGATGATGGTAAACAGGTTGATATTCTTGCAAAAATAGCTACGGATTTTATTTCACCTAATCCATTTCAACCAAGAGTTAATTTCGATCCGGTTGCTTTAGCCGAGCTAAAAAAATCAATAATTGCAAATGGCTTGATTCAGCCAATAACTGTTAGAAGAATAGCGGGGAATCAGTATCAATTAGTTT
>DASVGS010000321.1:0-4104 GCA_036379435.1 Ignavibacteriaceae bacterium | reverse complement strand
GGAATGCAATTTATCTCATTTGCTCGATCTGAGTATGATGAAAATTTTTCAGGGCTGACGTATTCTAATTTTGTTCGAGATCAAGAACCAAAGGTCTGGAAGTATTATCATTTATCACAAAATTTTCCTAATCCATTTAATCCTGTTACAAAAATTGCTTATGAGATTCCAAGGAATGAATTTGTAAAACTGAAAGTATATAATTCATTAGGTGAAGAAGTTATCACACTTGTTGATGAAAATAGATCTCCCGGCAGATATGAAATCGAGTTTGATGGCAGTTCACTAACATCTGGAATTTACCTTTACAGAATTGATGCAGGTGGATTTCTTGAATCTCATAAAATGATATTATTGAAATAACTTCTATAGCTGCAAGCGTATACTGTTTTTCCGCATTTTTTACCAACATTAATTATAGTTATTTTTAAGCCAAATTTATTAACTAATCTGGCTAATCAATGATTAATATCTCTGAAAAAAGATTGATCCAACTAAAAAAGAACTTTAAAGGAAAACGTATTGCTATCATTGGCGATATGATGCTTGATATTTATTACTGGGGTGATGTTAAAAGAATTTCTCCGGAAGCACCTGTTCCGGTTCTTGAAGTTGAAGATGAGTTTTATCGTTTTGGCGGTGCAGCAAATTGTGCTTTAAATATTGTTAAACTAAGCGGCATTGCAGAACCAATTGGAGTAATTGGTTATGATAATTTCGGTACTGTTTTTAGTTCACTTCTGTCTGAGCAAGATATTTCTCATCAGGGAATTATAGAAGATGATTCGAGACCAACAACCGCCAAGACACGTGTTATTGCAGACAATCAGCACATAGTTAGAATTGATAAAGAAAGTAAGGAAACAATCAAACAGAATATTCAGAATCAAATATTTGATTATTTAAAAAGTATAATAAAAAATATTGATGGAATTATTCTTCAGGATTACAATAAAGGAGTTTTATCATCTATACTTATAGCCCAAATAATTGAGTTGGCAAATAAACACAAAACACTTGTAACAGTAGATCCTAAATTCAATAATTTTTACGAATACAAAAATGTAACAGTGTTTAAGCCAAACAGGAAAGAAGCCGAAGACATACTTGGCATGAAGATAAGAACTGATGCGGATATATCATTTGCTGGTAATACACTTCTTAAAAAACTGAATGCAAAAAATATTTTGCTTACTCTTGGAGAAGGCGGCATTGCGGTTTTTGAAAAAGGTAAACCTGAAAAAAGAATGCCGACCAAAGCAAGAAAAGTTGCGGATGTTTCCGGTGCAGGCGATACAGTTATTTCAACTTTAACAATGGCACTTGCAGCGGGCGCAAATATTTATGAGGCTTCATTTCTTGCCAATTATGCCGGTGGATTAGTCTGTGAGGAAGTTGGAATTATTCCAATTGAACTGGATAAATTATTTGATGCTGTAAAAAGGGAAAATAAATGAGCAATATAAAATCAAGATCCGAAATAAAATCAATAAGAGATCAGTTAAAAAAGCAAAATAAAAAAGTTGTTTTTACAAATGGCTGCTTCGATCTTATTCATTCGGGTCATGTTGATTATCTTGTTAAAGCAAAAGAAATGGGTGATATTTTAATTCTTGCTTTAAACACGGATTCTTCAGTAAAAAGAATTAAGGGAAACAATCGTCCAATATTAATGCAGGATGAACGTGCTTTTATAGTATCAAATCTAAAACCTGTGGATTATGTTACTTTTTTTGAAGAAGATACTCCGGCGGAAATTATTAATGATTTAATTCCGGATATTTTAGTTAAAGGTGCTGATTGGGCGATCGATAAAATTGTTGGAAGACAAATTGTTGAAGCCAATGGCGGTGAAGTAAAAACAATAGAATTTGTCAATCATCAGTCTACATCAAACATTATAAATATTATTAAAGAACGATATAAAAGTTAGTGGACGAGAAAAAGATTAAGGAAGATACCAGGAAGATCATTGGTAGAGGCAGAAAAACTTTACGTTACGGCGTAAATATTTTTGTGTATACTTTTGTTGGTATTTTCATGCTTCTAATGATTTTTTTTGGGATCTCCCAAACTTCCATCTTTAAAGACTGGCTTCGTGATAAAGTAGTTGAAACTGTTAATCAGGAAATAAATGGAAAACTTTCGATCGGGGAAATTGATGGAACGATTTTTACATCACTTATAATTAAAAATGTCTCATTAACATCTCTGCAAAATGATACTGTTATTTCAGCGGGCAATATTGAACTGCGAACAAGTCCGTTAAAAATTTTATTTAAAAATATTTATGTCAGAAAATTTGAGTTAAAAGATGCAAAGATTCATCTGGTTGAAGAAAGTGATGGTCAATTAAATCTTTTAAAAATATTTCCACCCTCTACCACTCCGGAAGACACAACAACTTCAGAATTTCCATTTACAATTGAAGTAGCGGACTTTGCTCTGACTAATGTAGATTTTTCAATGCAGCGATTTGATAAAGTTGGAAGTACAGAATATTATCAAAGTTTAAACACTCAAGATTTACGCATTAAAAATTTAAATTTATCTATTAATGCTTTTGCAGATCTTAATAAGTATGCATACAGACTTACAATAAACAATTTTTCATTTAACCCTAACTTTAATTTTTTCCAATTAGAAAATTTAAGCGGAAGCATTCTGCTTACTTCTCAATTAGCCGGTATAAATAAATTACATCTAATTACCAGGGATTCTGATGTTGAACTTAGTGCCGCAATTTCAGGTGTGGATTTTTTAAAAGACTTTTCAATCGAAAAACTTGAAACTGCACCGATAAGATTAAGTCTTATTTCAACAAATTTGAATTTTGATGACGTAACAACATATGTTCCTGCTATGAAAATGTTTGATGGAATTATTTCTACTGATCTGGAAGGTTCCGGTACACTTAATGAATTATCGATCAAAAAACTTAATATCAATTACAATAACACTTCATTAAATACTAAAGGCACGCTTAAAAATTTATTAGATCCTGATAAAATGAATTTTGAAGTATTGATTTCAGATTCCTACCTGGATCCGTCGGACCCAAATAGATTGTTAAGGGATATAGAAATACCCGAATACAAAGACTTCGGTATCGTCAAAATTGACACATTAAGTTACTTTGGCGGACCCACAAATTTTAAATCTACTTTTGCATTTGGAACTGATAAAGGGAAACTAAACGGGTCAGCTAATTTCGATTTGCGTTCTGATGATATGATTTATGATGCAAAACTTGTTACGAATAATCTTGATTTGTCTTCATTCATATCAATTCCTACAGATATGAATAGTGAGATTAATATAAGTGGTAAAGGTTTTGATCCGGCTAAAATGAAAATGGATTTAAATATTGATGCACATACTTCAAAGTTTGGTTCAAAATATTTTAACGAAATTAATATTAATTCGACTGCTGAAAATGGATTGTTAAACGCAGCACTTAAAATAACTTCTGATACAACTTCGGCAGATTTAATTGCCAACCTGGATTTTAATAATCCAGACGATCCGGTTTATCAAATTAAGGGTAAAATGAATGGAATTAATCTTGCCCAGTTACTTGATAATAAATCTCTTGATTCTAAAATAAATCTTACACTTGATGCGAGCGGGCAGGGATTTAATCCTGATAGTATGGATATTTTTTTAGTAACAGATATTCAGGATAGCAGGTTTTCCGATTTTAACATCGATAGTACAAGACTAATAATGGATGTACGACGAAATGATAATGGTAAAAAAATAATAAATAAATTTCTGATATTGCCGACTTTACTTTAAGCGGTAATTTTCATGTTACTTCACTTGGAGATGTTTTATCCCGGGAGGGAGAAATTATTAATTCTGCCATTGAAGAAAAAATAAATCCCATTTTAAGTAATGATTCAACTAAAAACATATCATCAGAAATACTGGTGACAAATACACCAAATTCAGTGCAGGATTTTTCATTGGAATATTTATTAGACTTTAAACAAAACATCAATCTGATTTTTGGAAAAAGCCAGATTGAGATTGATGGACAGGCAACCGGTCTAATAAAATCAAGCGATGATTCTTTATCCATAACATTGAAATCTGATTTTG
>DASVGS010000320.1:0-7480 GCA_036379435.1 Ignavibacteriaceae bacterium | reverse complement strand
ATTTGTACAAACTCATATTCATCTTTGCCAAACATTATTTAGAGGATTAGCCGATGACCTTGAGCTTTTAGATTGGCTGCAGTTGAAAATTTTTCCATTTGAAAACGCACATAATAAAAATTCTCTTCGTAACTCTGTAAGATTGGGAATAAATGAATTGTTATTAAGCGGTACCACTACTTTGCTTGATATGGGAACTTTGCATCATCAGGAGGTAATATTTGATGAATTGCAGAATACCGGAATACGCGCAATTGCAGGAAAATGTTTAATTGATGAGAATGATTTATTTCCTTCATTTAAATCAAATACAAAATCTGAACTTGAAGAAATTTATCAACTTGCAAAAACTTATCATAACTCATCTAACGAAAAAATTAAATATGGATTTGCACCACGATTTGTTTTATCGTGTTCAGAAAGATTACTTAAAGAATCCTTTGAAATGAAAAAAGCTTTTGCCGGAAGTTTGTATCATACTCATTCGTCAGAAAATAAAGCTGAAATTGCTGAAATAAAGCGAAGACATAATAAAGAAAATATCGAGTACTTCAATTCAATTGGAGTAATTGATGATCATTCAGTTCTTGCTCATTGCATTCACGTTAATGAAAACGAAACCGGCTTACTGAAAAAAAATAATGTGCGGGTTTCTCATTGTCCTTCATCAAATCTAAAACTGGGATCAGGAATTGCGAATATTCCTAAATATTTGAAGAATGGAATCTCAGTTTCACTTGGTGCTGATGGAGCGCCTTGTAATAATAATCTCAGCATCTTTAATGAAATGAGATTGGCTGCATTAATTCAAAAACCAATTCACGGTTCAACTGTTATGGATGCAAAAACAGTATTTAAACTTGCAACAATTGAAGGAGCAAAAGCTCTGCATCTGCAAAATGAAATTGGAAGTATTGAAGTTGGGAAAAAAGCGGATTTGGCTTTGCTTGATTTAAATTCAAATGGTCATTCGGTATCAGATAGCCATGAATCAATTTATTCAGATATTGTTTATTCATCATCAAGTGAAGCAGTTAATTCAGTTATGGTTGAAGGTGAGTGGAAAGTGCTAAATAAAAAATCGCTTCTGTTCGATCAAAATGAGTTAAATAGAACATCAAAAGAAGAATTGAAAAAATTATTACACAGAGTTTAAAGGTAATTTGTGAATATTAGTGCTTTGGTGTTTTTACGGCAAAAACTGTTTTAGCTACGAAAACTCAAAAACACAAAATAATACCAAAAGGATAAACACGATTTGAAAAAAATACTTTTAGCAACAACAAACAAAGGTAAAGTTGAAGACGTAAAAGAAATCCTTAAGGAATTAGAAGTAGAAATATTATCTTTCCTGGATTTTGATGACTACCCTGAAGTTGAAGAAACTGGAAAAACATTTTTAGAAAATGCAGAACTAAAAGCTAAAGCTGCGTTTGAAAAATATGGTATTCCAAGTTTTGGTGATGATTCGGGATTAGAATCGTTCCAGTTAAATGGAGAACCTGGGATTTATTCTGCAAGATATGCAGGAGAGAATACAGATGATCATAAAAATAATTTGAAGCTCATAAATAATTTGTCACAATTTCCTGAACCTCATCCGGGGAGATTTGTTTGTGCCGCAGTTTATTATGATGGAATAAAATTCAGATCTGCAATTGGAGAAGTAAGAGGAAACATTATCAAATCGCCACGCGGTAAAAACGGATTTGGTTATGATCCTTTATTTATTCCTAATGGTTATAACATAACAACAGCTGAAATGTCTCATGAAGAAAAGAATAAAATAAGCCATAGATTAAATGCATTTAAAGAACTTAAAAAGTTTTTATTATAAATGAAAAAGACTTTTTACTATTTGTTATTGCTATTTATCTCATTGGTAATTCAATCTTGCAAAGAGAACAATATCGAGCCACCTTTGATATATCCGCCAGATGATTTTTTCCCTAATGTAATTGGATCATGGTATAGTTATTCAACTCAAATAAGTGATAGTTCAGGATTAATACTAACCGGATCACGATCTCAATATTTTAACAATCAGGTTATATTAGAAGGAACAACTTATCAATCCGAAGCTGATACATTTACACTTGATCGTTCTTCTGAAATCAGTCAATCATATTTTAGGAAAAGTGAATCCGGAGTCTTTTATTATGCCGATACATCAGGTATTTGGTTTACTGTTCCTGATTCATTAAAACAGTATTTAAATTTTGATAGAGAATACCGGTTACTTTTTATTCCACTTTCAATAAATCAAAATTGGCCTGTGTACAGAGTTGAATTTAATTACAACGGATTTAGATTTTATGTTATTAATTCATATGCGGATATAATTTCAAAAGACACTTTGAATCTGAATTTAAATTCTTTAAACCTTAAAGTGGTTTCTTATAAAATAAAATTTACTTTAAAAATGCAACTTAGTCCGTCAAGTCAACCAATAATATATGAAGCTGATGGTTGGACAGTAAATAACATCGGGTTTGTGAAATGGGAAGGGGATTCTGAAATTTTTAATTTTATATTTAGAACTAATATTTTTCCATCAGAATCTACTGTTAAAATGGATATTACCAATTATAACATTCCCGCATCACTTAACAGCAATTAAAACCTGCACTGTTTGGAATGTAAAATTGTACTTTTTGATTTCCTTAAAGCCAGAATTATTAAGAAGTTTTTCAAGGTTAATCTTTTCATCAAACTCTTCAACGGAATCAGGTAAATAAGTGTATGCTGCCTTATCGCCAGAAATAATACCACCGAGAACAGGTAAAATATTTTTGAAGTAGAACTTATAAACACTTTTAATAATTTTATTGGAAGGCATTCTGAATTCAATAACAGTTGCTTTACCTTTTGGTTTTAGAATCCGGTAAAAGGAATTAAATCCTTCCTGGATGTCATAAAAATTTCTTACTCCAAATGCTACAGTAATATTAGTAAATGATTCATCTTTAAAGGGAATATTTTCAGCAACCATTTGAACAAGTTTTCCATCAATCCATTCTGATTTTTTATCAAACAACTTTAGCATATTGTGAGAAAAATCTGCCCCGTAAATATTTTGCGCACCTAATTTCTTTGCCTGTATTGCAACATCACCGGTTCCGCACGCAACATCAAGTAAAATTGCATTTGAATTTAATCCGGTAAGTTTTAATGCTTTTTTCCTCCAGTAAAAATCCAGACCAAAGCTTAAAAAATGATTTAAAAAATCATATTTACCGGCGATGTTATCAAAAATATTTTTTACTTGTATTTTTTTTTCATTCATATTAATCAGTGCTTTTCATATTCAAAAATTTCTTTACCAATTTTTTTCTGCCACCAATTAAAGAATATCTTTCCGCTCCACAGAGAAAACATCATAAATAATAATCCGCCAATCAAATCAATCACATAATGATACCACAAGTACACTGTGGAAAATATTAATAGTGATCCAATGGGGATGAAGAAATACCTGCTTCGGCTTCGGAGTCTTACCGATAGATACATAACAATTAAAGTGATCATCGTATGTCCACTTGGAAACACATCACGCTGAACAACTGCGGCAGGATTTAATGTGCCCGATGGGATACCTTCTCCGGTATTAGTCATCTCCCTTAAATAATTGGTAAAATGTAAGCCTGGCAGAACTTGATTAATGGTATCAAAATCATGTAATGTAAATCTTGGCCCAATGCCCGGTAAAGAAAAATATCCCAGGTAAGAAAGAAAGAATCCGTAGATTATAGAAAAAAGTGCAAAGTCCAGCGCGACAAAACGATCTTTATTTAATAGGGATAAACAAAGAATTATAGGTAAAAGATAAAACATGCCGTAAACTATCTGGAGAATTTCTGTTAAAAGCGGACTGGAAAATTGATAAAGAAAATGTGTTGGATCGAAGCCAAAAATCCATCTGTCAATTGCGATAAACCAATCATCATAATCAAAAACACGAATTGGTTTTACCATGAAAAATAATTGTCTGAATGTTAACAAAATAATTGGAGCTATGTACCAATAATGAATTATCCGCCAGACTTTTTGATCGTTTAATGCTTCTAAATATGAAATACCAAATGCGATACCAATTACGAGCAGATTGATAAAAATCCAGGTGCCTGAATTTTCAATCTTACTATGAAAAATAATATGCAGTAAAATTAAAAAAATTGAAAAGCTGATAACCACAACATCAAATGCTTTTAATTTTTTTATTAAGGATTTTATTCTATTCATTAATCAGAGTTAATTATGAAAACCGGATTTATTTACAATGGTAAACTCAGCAAGTTTTATGAAGTCATCTAACTTTAGCTGTTCAGCCCGTAAAGAAAGATCAATACCACTTTTACTAAAATTTACATCGGCAAATATACCATTGCTAAGCGAATTTTTTAGTGTCTTTCTGCGATTTCCAAATGCAGATTTTACGATTGATTTGAATACCGTATTAAATTCAAAATTATTCCGCATTTCATTAAAAAAGATATGAACAACAGCGGAATCGACATTTGGTTTTGGATAGAAAACATTTGGTGAGACTTTAAATGCTAATTTTGTATTTCCAAAATACTCAAGTAAAACAGAAAGAATTCCATAATCCTTCGATCCTATTTTTGCTGTCATTCTTTTTGCTACTTCATACTGCACCATAAATACAGCGTCTTTTATAATTGTATTGTTTTCAAAAAGCTTAAATAAGATAGGCGAGGTAATATTATATGGGATGTTTCCAACAACTCTAAATTTTTGATCGTTTGAATTTATAAGTTTAATAAGATCAATTTTCAGAAAGTCGGATTGTAATAATTTCAAATTGGCAAAGCGGGTTTTAAGTTCATCTATAACTCTTTTGTCAATTTCTATAGCGGTTAACTCAGCGTTAAATTCTAAAAGCTTTTCAGTTAAAGCACCGCGTCCGGGTCCAATTTCAATTATGTTATCAATTTCTTTAGGATCAATTTCGGTAATTATTTTTTTTATAATATTCTGATCCTGCAGATAATTTTGGCCAAATCTTTTTAAAGGCGAATTATTATTCATAATACTCAAAATTTTGAACATCAAAATAGCAAAAATCAGTTCTAAATTATTAATACAGTTTGTATAAGAAATATAAATCTTATAGTTTTCTGATGTCAACTTTACAATTGAAAATCAAAGGAGTGCACAGTGCAGGAAAAATTTATTGTTAGTGTGGATATGGGTGGAACCAAAATTCTTGCTTCTGTCCTGAATTCTAAAAAGGGAATTATATCCCGCCAGAAAAAACCCACCAATATTAACAGCGGCACAAAGGTTTACGTAAAAGATGTGGCTGCTATTGTGAATAAAGTAGTTACCGAATCAAAACTTAAGAAAGAAAATATTGCTGCAGTTTGCTTAGGAGTACCGGGTTCAGTTAATCCCCAAACCGGCATTATTGGGCTTGCGCCAAATCTTGGAATTAAAAACTATAAAATGAAAGCCGAACTTGAAAAATTAATTCCTTATCCTGTGCTTTTAGAAAATGATGTTAATCTTGGAGCACTTGGCATAAAAAGATTTGGAGTTGGAAAAAAATCTGTTAACATGCTGGCAGTTTTTATTGGAACAGGTATCGGCGGTGGAATAGTTATTAACGAAAAAATTTATCGTGGATTTAATTTTGTTGCCGGAGAAATAGGACATATGCTTGTTCAAAAAAACGGACCCAAGTGCGGATGCGGAAAGAAAGGATGTTTTGAAGCTATTGCGAGCAGGACTGCTATTGTTAACCACATTGTAAATGATGTTAAAAGATTAAAGAAAAAAAGTATTCTTTCGGATCTTATAAAATCCAATCAACGGATTAAAAGCGGTGCATTAAAAAATGCTATTGCAAAAAAGGATAAAGTTGTGACGAAAAGAATTACAGAAGCCTGTGAAACTATTGGGGATGTTTTAGGCAGTGTTTCTAATTTGATGAATTTTGATTTAATCGTACTTGGCGGAGGTGTTATTGAAGCATTAGAAGATTTTATGATGCCAATTATTAAAGAAGAATTTAAAAATCATGTTCTTGATGCATCAGCTAAAGGAGTAAAAATTATTCCTTCAAAACTTGGTGATGATGCTGCAATTTATGGTGGGCTGGCGCTTGCAGAAGAATTTTTGGGAGTTGAAATTTAGAATATCAGTGATCTGTTTTAATTAGATTTAATTTTGAGTGAATTGAGATTCAATTTCAAGTAATCTTTCGGATAATTCTTCCCATTTTTTTGTAGATGAATCAAGCTCTGATTTGGTTTTGTTAAATCTTAGAGTAATTTCTTTCGCTTCATTACTGTTAGAATAGATTTTAGGATCAGCTAATTTTTTTTCAAAATCCTTTATCTGATTTTCATACGCACTAATTATAATTTCGAGCCGGGATATTTCTTTTACTAATTCTTTTGTGGCTTTGTGTTTTTGCTGGCGTAACTCAGCTTCAATTCTTTTCTGATCTTTTCGATTTGTGCCTTCAACTTTTTCTTTTTTTTCAAAAGCGGGCTCATCTCTTTCGAGTGAAGCCAATTCACGCTTTGAGAGAAAGTAATCAATATCACCCAAATAGGTTTTTAGTTTTCCTTTTCTTATATCAACAACCTTAGAGGCAATCGGTCTTAAAAAATCTACATCATGTGAAACAAGAATTAATGTTCCTTTAAAATCCAACAATGCTTTTTGCAGAATTAATTTAGAATTATAATCCAGATGATTTGTCGGTTCATCAAGAATTATAAAATTAGCTTTTGTCAAAAGAATTTTACACAGGGCAACTCTGCTTTTTTCTCCACCGGAAAGAACGCCAACTTTTTTAAATACATCATCGCCAGTAAATAGAAATGATCCGAGCAATGAACGTAACTGTCCCACAGTTTTATCTTCTGCTATTCCGTCAACTGTTTCAATTATATCAATTTCCGGATTTAAATTATCTGCAACATCCTGTGCATAGTACGAAACAATAGTGTTGTGTCCTAAAATTCTTTCTCCGGAATTAAAATCTATAACGCCGGCAATTATTTTTGCAAGAGTAGACTTACCAGCCCCGTTTGGACCCACAAAAGCAATCTTTTCACCTTTTTCAATTTCAAAATCGATACCGCTAAAAACATTTTTATCACCATAAGATTTGTGGATAGAGATCAATTTTATTGGAGTTCTTCCACTTTGAGGCGGAGCGGGAAATCTAATATTTATTTCACTTTTATCTTCAGGCAGTTCTACTAATTCAATTTTTTCAAGTTGTTTAATTCTGCTTTGTACTTGCCTTGATTTAGAAGCTTTATAACGGAATCTTTCTATAAATCTTTGTGTTTCTTTTAATTTTTTTTGCTGCTGTTCAAATTGATGAATAGATAATTCATCCCTTTCAATTTTATATTGTATGTAGGCATCATAACTGCCTTTAAAACTATAAAACTTACCCAGAAAAATTTCTAAAGTACGATTAGTAACCTGATTTATAAAA
>DASVGS010000319.1:0-2733 GCA_036379435.1 Ignavibacteriaceae bacterium | reverse complement strand
CTGATAATTTTATCTTCTCGATATATGAAGATAAAACGGGTACATTATATATAGAAACACAATCCGGAAAACTAAATATCTACAATCCAGCAGATGAATCATTTAAAATTGTTGATCCAGGCAAACTTGATTTGTTTAGTTTTAAAATGAGCACCGTACAGGCGATTTACTACGATGGAAAAGATATAATATGGAGGGGTGGGTTGGGGAAAGAAGTTGGTTTAACTAAGGAAAACAGAAGAACCGGCGAGAAAAAAGTTTACCTTCATAATCCAAATGATAATTCTACTATTAGTGATAATAAAGTTTACTCCGTATTACGGGATAAAAATGGTTCATTATGGGTCGGTACTTTTAATGGGTTGGATAAACTTGATGAAAGAACTGGTAAGTTTACACATTATAAAAATGTTACAGGTGATTTAAACAGCTTAAGTGATAACTGGGTTTGGCCTTTGTTTGAGGACTCAAAAGGTAATCTGTGGATTGGAACAGTAAAAGGTGGACTAAATAAATTTGATCCTATTACAGGCACATTTATTAGTTATAAAAATGATCCTGCGGACCCAAAGAGTTTAGATGATAATTTTATTTTTTCAATTTATGAAGATAGGGGCGGGTTGATTTGGATAGGTACAAACACAGGTGGTGTAAATTATTTTGATCCATCATCCCAGGTGTTTGAACATTATTTCAATATTCCGGAAAGAAAAAATAGTCTTAAAGATAATAATGTTTTTTCTATGCTGGTTGATAGAAAAGGTAATTATTGGATCGGTACCAGAAAAGGAGGCCTTGATAAGTTTGATTATAAAACGAAAAATTTCTATAACTATTCGCATAATCCGTCCAATCCCAATAGCCTTATCGATAATTCAATTCAGGCACTTTACGAAGACAAATCCGGAACATTATGGATTGGCAGTTTTAGCAGCGGTTTAAATTCATTTAATCCGGAAACAGGAATCTTTAAATCTTATGTTCATAATCCATCGGATCAGAATTCAATTTCGGATAATCGAATTTATGCTTTTATCGAAGACGCGGAAGGAAATATATGGATTGGAACTTATGAAGGCGGTCTTAATATGCTTGAACGAAATTCAGGGCGTATAATCACTTATAAATTTGATGAAAAAGACAGTACTTCAATAAGCTCAAATAGGACCTGGTCATTAGCATTGGATAATTCCGGGAAAATTTGGGTCGGAACTTTTGGCGGCGGAGTAAATATATTCGATAAAACAAATAGAACATTCAAACACTTTCGCAACAATCCAAAAGATCCAAACACTATTGGTGATGATAATATAATCAGAGTTTTTAGAGATTCTAAAGGAAATATGTGGCTGGGTACAACAAAAGGTTTAAGTCGTTATTATTCAGATACAAATAAATTTAAAACTTACAGTGAAAAAGATGGACTGTGTAATAATTTTATTTATGGAATTCTTGAAGACAACAAAGGAAATCTTTGGTTGAGTACAAATAACGGACTATCAAAGTTTAATCCGGTTAGTGAAACTTTTACAAATTATTACTCCTCAGACGGATTACAGAATAATGAATTTAATCAAAACGCTTTTGCAAAAGATAATAAAACAGGTAATCTCTTATTCGGTGGAGTAAACGGATTTAATGTTTTTAATCCCGATAGAATTACCGGCAACACATTTGTACCACCTATAGTTTTTACTAATTATATAAGATATAATACAGATGATCAGGAAGGTAAACCAATAATTGAAAAAGGTATTTCTGAGTTGAAAGAAATATCTATTACTTATAAAGATAATATTGTTACACTGGAGTTTTCGGCTTTAAGTTACTATAACAATTTTAATAATCAATACCGTTATAAACTTGAAGGTTTTAATGAAAATTGGATTCAGTTGGGAAATAACAACAGGGTTACATTCACAAACCTTTCTCCGGGTGATTACACATTAAGAGTAATCGGTTCCAACAATGATGGAGTTTGGAATGAAGAAGGTGCGTCTCTGCTGGTTCATGTATCACCACCCTGGTGGAAAACTAATCTTGCATACGCGATATATTTTATTACCTTCTTTGGACTTTTATATTTTATAAGACAAGTTGAAATTAACAGACGCGAACAAAAAGCACAAATCCGTGAATCAGCATTACGCATTAAGGCAACAGAAGCCGAAAAGCGTGCGCTTGAAATTGAAAATGAAAGAAAAACAAAAGAGCTTGAAGAAGCAAGACAACTTCAGCTTTCTATGCTGCCTAAAAAATTACCCGTTATGCCGAATTTAGAAATAGCTGCGTTTATGAGAACTGCAACTGAAGTGGGTGGAGATTATTATGATTTTAGAATTATAGAAAATAACGGATTGTATGTTGCGTTCGGGGATGCAACAGGTCATGGGCTTCAGGCTGGTACAATGGTAACATTAATGAAAGGATTTTTTACTTCGGACTCATCCAAACTTGGAATGTCTGAATTTATGAATCATTGCAGCAGAATGATAAAAGAAATTGAATTGGGAAGAATTTTAATGTCTTTCAGTTATCTAAAAATTGAAGACAATAAATTGAAAATAACCAGCGCAGGAATGCCTCCAATATTTTTCTATAATAGCATATCAAACGAAATTGAAGAAATAGTAATACAGGGTATGCCGCTTGGGGCGATGAAAAACTTTCCTTACAAAGTGATTGAAAAAGAAATTAATAGCGGAGATATAATTTTATTACTAACTGATGGAT
>DASVGS010000318.1:0-8402 GCA_036379435.1 Ignavibacteriaceae bacterium | reverse complement strand
TTAATGACTAATGTTGATTTAAATAATTGTGCAAATTGCCCTGTTCATAATATGGGCAATCTTAAAAAACTTGGTATTGATATGAGCAATTTTGATTTTGTTGTTGCTCTTGCAGGTAATCCTAACACGGGTAAAAGTACTGTATTTAACTATTTAACAGGACTTAAACAGCACACCGGAAATTGGCCGGGTAAAACTGTTACGCGTGCCGAAGGCGGATTTGAGTACAGTGAAAAGAAATTTAAACTTGTTGATTTACCCGGAACATATTCACTACTTTCCACCAGCACTGATGAAGAAGTTGCCCGGGATTTTATTTTATTCGGGCAGCCGGATGTTACAGTAATTGTTGTTGATGCAACAAGAGTTGAAAGAAACCTTAACCTGGTTTTACAAATTCTGGAGATAACAGATCGTGCAGTACTGGCTTTAAATCTTATGGATGAAGCTGAAAGAAATGGAATAAAAGTAGATGACAGAACTTTAGCTAAAGAACTGGGTATTCCCGTGATTGGAACTTCAGCAAGACAGGGAAGAGGAATGGACGAGTTGCTAAATATGATTCATCAGGTTGCAACTGGAAAATATATTTGTAAACCATACAGAATAAAAAGTAATTCGATGGAATTAAATTCAGCAATTGAAAAACTTAGTCGTGAAATTGAAATAGAATATCCGGGTCTTCCAAATCTTCGTTGGGTAGCTTTAAGACTATTAGAAGGTGATCAAAGCATTATAAATTCTATTCGATCAGGTGAATTGGGAAATCTTAAAAAGGATTTTGCGGCAAGCGAAATGGAAGCTTAAAAAAGAATTAAAATAAGATATGAATGATAATTTAAAAAGAGAATCAATACTTGCATTTGCCAATAATCTTAGATGGGAAGTTGGTGATAATTTGCATGATACTTTGATGGAATCCATTTATGAAAATGCAACATCTATAGCAAGTAAAGTTGTAATCTATCCGGATAAAAAACCGGCATTTAGTCTGGATAGAACATTGGATAAAATACTTACTAGCAAGTATCTCGGATTTCCAATAATGTTTCTAATTCTTGCGGTGGTTTTCTGGCTTACAATTCAGGGTGCAAATATTCCCTCCGGGTTGATAGCAAATTTACTTGTAGATACATTTCATCCTTTATTAAAAAATGCAGCAACTGCAATT
The DNA here is from genome assembly GCA_036379435.1 of Ignavibacteriaceae bacterium. Taxonomy (GTDB): domain Bacteria; phylum Bacteroidota; class Ignavibacteria; order Ignavibacteriales; family Ignavibacteriaceae; genus IGN3. The sequence goes on along the minus strand of DASVGS010000318.1, from coordinate 7,231 downwards.
GGTTTTCCCTGGTGGTTAAGCGGAGTGCTAATTGATGGCGCTTATCTTTCTATGGCCTGGGTTGTAAGCGTTATGCTTCCGCCAATGGCAATATTTTTTCCTATCTACACTTTGCTTGAAGATTTTGGATATCTGCCACGGGTAGCTTTTAATATGGATCCGCTTTATAAAAAAGTAGGTGCACACGGAAGGCAGGCATTAACAATGGCGATGGGTTTTGGGTGTAATGCTGCAGGAGTAGTTGCAACAAGAGTTATTGATTCACCGCGCGAAAGATTAATTGCAATCATTACAAATAATTTTTCTTTGTGTAATGGTAGATGGCCGACACAAATTTTAATTGCAACTATTTTTATTGGCGGAGCAGTACCGGCTTATCTTGCTGGAATTGTTTCTGCTGCTGCTGTTGTTTTTATTGCTGTGCTGGGTATTGTTTTTAGTTTATTGGTTTCGTGGGCACTCTCAAAAACAATGTTAAAAGGCGAGGCCTCTGCCTTCAGTTTAGAATTACCGCCCTATCGTCCGCCGAGAATATTACAAACTCTTTATACTTCATTAATTAGCAGAACTATATTTGTTTTGTGGCGTGCAATTGTATTCGCGGTTCCTGCCGGTATGATTATATGGCTGGTTGCAAATATTAATATTGATGGAGTTTCAGTTGCTAATCATTTTATTAACTGGTCTGATCCGTTTGCATTTGTATTTGGGCTTAACGGGATAATATTGCTTGCATATATTATCGCAATTCCCGCAAATGAAATTGTAATTCCAACAGTGCTTATGCTTACTGTTGCAAGACTTGGAATGATGAGTGTAGGCGCTGGCAGCGGTGTTATGTTTGAACTTGATTCAGTTACAGATACCGCCGCAATCCTTCATGCTGGCGGATGGACATTGCTGACAGGAATTAATTTGATGTTGTTTAGTTTACTTCATAATCCATGTTCAACAACAATTTTTACGATTTATAAAGAAACTAAAAGTGTAAAGTGGACAGTTATCTCAACTCTTCTTCCAATAGCGATGGGATTTACGATAACATTTTTTGTAACTCAGATTTGGCGATTGTTGTTTAATTAAGCTTTACTTGTAATTTTATCTGATTGTTTATTCAATTTCCTATTTTTGCACATTCATTTATAATATAGCTTTTAATGCACACGCATTCTTATTCAAATATTTGGGAAATTATTTTAGGATCCTTTGGGGATACTTATTTAATGATTCCAATTTTGTTCATTCTATATTTTGCTCTGGAATATTTCTCTCACACCAAACAACTTGATTTAATTTCGTATTTAAAAATTTCGGGTCCAATGGGTCCCTTGGCAGGTACATTGCTTGGCTTAATTCCCGAATGCGGAATGTCTGTTTTTGTTACCTCGCTTTTTTTAACACGAAGGGTTTCAATCGGAACATTGATAGCGACTTATCTTGCCACTTCTGATGAAGCGCTGCCTGTTTTAATTGCAAATCGTGAACAGGCTGTTTATATCTTTTATATTCTTGGATTAAAATTATTAATTGGTGTTACTTCCGGATATCTTATAGATTTTTTATTATCACCAAAAAAATTTTATGAGGGAAAAACTCCCGAGATAAAATCATCTCACGCAGTTGAAATTGATGTGGAGCTTCATAAAACAAGATACCGGGAGATAACCATCCACAGTTTAAAAAGAACTTTTAGAATTTATTTCTGGGTATTTGTAATTACAATAATTATTGCATCGCTGCTTGCATATACGCATTCCGCTGAATTAATGGAATCGTTAAAAGTAAACCCGGTAATACAAATTATTGTAACATCAATTTTTGGATTAATACCAAATTGTGCTGCATCAATTGCCATTGCTGAAGCCTTTTTACATACAGGATTATCTCTGGGGGCTACAGTGGCTGGATTAAGTTCGGGTGCAGGCTTTGGTCCAATTGTTTTATTTAAAGATGGAGAAATTAAAACATCTATTAAAATTTTATTATTTACTTTGGGTTCTGCTATTAGCTGGGGATTAATCATAAACTTTGCATTTTAAAATATGTTGAGGAAAATATTTATATGAAAAAATTAAGATTACTTTCCTGGAATGTTAACGGTATTCGTGCAATTCAGAAAAAAGGATTTGTTGATTGGGTGTTAAAAGAAAATCCGGATATACTTTGTTTGCAGGAAACCAAAGCGTCTCCGGAGCAATTGTCAGATGATTTGTTAAATATTAATGGATATAAATCTTATTTCTCATCTTCTATTGTTAAAAAAGGCTATAGCGGAGTTGCAATCTATACAAAGCAGGAACCTTTAAAAGTTGAGCGAGGTTTTGGAATTTCCCGGTTTGATGATGAAGGAAGAATTATCATTGCTGATTATAAGGATTTTGTACTGATTAATATTTACTACCCTAATGGAAAAAAGAATGAAGAACGACTGAAGTACAAAATGGATTTTTACGATGCATTTCATGAATACGCAAATAATCTGGTAGCAAAAAAGAAAAAGCTGATCATTTGCGGAGATGTAAACACGGCACATAAAGAAATAGACTTAGCCCGACCAAAAGAAAATGAAAAAGTAAGCGGCTTTCTTCCAATAGAAAGAGAATGGATAGATAAGTTTTTTTCCGATGATTATCATGATACGTTTAGAATTTTTAACAGCGAACCCGAACAATATACCTGGTGGGATATGGTGACCCGGGCAAGGGATAGAAACGTTGGCTGGAGAATAGACTACTTTTTTGTGTCAGGTAATTTTAAAAAAAATGTGAAAGATGCTTTCATTCTTCCAGATGTTATGGGATCAGATCATTGTCCGGTAGGAATTGAAATAGAAGTTTAATTAAATGATTAATGAAAAAAGAGTTCGTCTGCTTCAAAAAGGTGATGAGAACAGTGGACCTGTTGTTTACTGGATGAGCCGCGACCAACGCGTACACGATAATTGGGCTTTGTTGTTTGCACAAATATCAGCAGTAGAAAAAAAAAGACCATTAGTTGTTGTATTTAATCTCGTTCAAGATTTTCTGGAAGCAATAATCAGGCAATATGGATTTATGCTTAAAGGATTAAGTGAGGTTGAATCAGAATTAGCAGAATATCACATTCCATTTTTTCTAATATCAGGAAAACCCGAAGAAGAAATTCCTAAGTTTTTAAAAAACACTCGTGCATCAATTCTTGTTACAGATTTTGATCCATTAAAAATTAAAAGAATTTGGAAGCGAAATGTAGCAAAAAAGATCTCAATTCCTTTTTATGAAGTTGATGCTCATAATATTGTTCCTTGTTTATTTGTATCAGATAAAATAGAATTTGCAGCGTATACAATCAGACCTAAAATCCATAAAGCATTATTAGAATTTATGGATGAGTATCCGGTATTGAAAAAAATGGACAAACATGAAATCGGATCTGAAAAAATTAATTGGGGAAAAGTTTATAAATCACTTAACGTAAATCGTGATATTAAAGAAGTTGATTGGATAGTACCCGGAGAATCAGCAGCGATAAAATCACTTAAAGATTTTATAAAATACAAACTCGATAAATATTATGAGCTTAGAAATGATCCAACAAAGAATGGGCAATCAAACCTTTCTCCATATTTACATTTCGGTCAGATATCTGCACAACGTATTGCATTGGAAACACAAAGAATAAATGGAAACAAAGAATCTGAAATATCTTTTCTTGAAGAACTAATTGTACGAAGAGAGCTAGCTGATAATTTCTGTTACTTCAATAAAAAATATGATTCGTTTGATGGTTTTCATGATTGGGCAAAAACGTCTTTGAATGAGCATCGCAAAGATGAAAGAGAATTTATCTATACAACCGAACAATTTGAGCAGGCAAAAACCCACGATGAACTTTGGAATGCAGCTCAATTGCAAATGGTAACAACAGGAAAAATGCATGGATATATGCGAATGTATTGGGCAAAAAAAATTTTAGAATGGAGCAAATCTCCCGAAGATGCAATAAAAATTGCAGTCTATTTAAATGATAAATATGAACTTGATGGCCGGGATCCAAATGGTTACACCGGAATTGCCTGGTCGATTGGCGGAATACATGATAGACCCTGGTTTGATAGACCGGTTTATGGTAAAATAAGATATATGAATCGTAAAGGCGCGGAGAAAAAATTTGATGTTAAAGCATACATCGATAAATATCCAAGTTAAAATTGCTTGTTTTCTGTGAAAATTGCAGCAAAACACGGTGGATTCTCATTGTAAAACAGATAAAGATTTCATTTTTTTGCATTAAAGAAATATTTAGGTATCATAATAACGGCACTTAAGTTGATAAAAACTAGTGTTTTAATATTTATAAATGGTAAGGATTTATTGAATAATTCAGGTAAAAATAGTTAATCCAAATGAAAACCCGTTCACAAAAACTTCAGTTAAAGTTAACAATTCAGTTTTCTCTCTTCTTTATCATAGTTGCTGGATTTATCTTTTTTTATTTTACTAATAGATATGAAGAACAAGTAAATGATAAATATAAATATAAGGCGGATGTATTTATAAATTATTTTAGTCAAAGCCCTCAAATATTTTCTGAAAGAAAATTTTCCGATACAGAAATCTTAAATAGACTTTTGAATTTGAACGGAGCAGTTTATCTGGTTGTGGAAGACTCCGCCGGAAAATTGCTTGATGCATTAAATTTAGAAGTGGCTGAACAGAATTTATATATTCTTTCTAAATCCGGTGGAGAAGGAATTTCAAATGATGATAGAGTATACCGGGTAAGATTGCCTATTAAGGGTAAAGATTTTTCAGGTAAAATTTATGTTGGTTTTGCATCGGGTGAAGATGCAAAAGATATATACAAGAACAGATTATTAACTGCCCTGTTCAGTTTATCTATCCTTATGGCGGGAATGGTTTTTACTTATTTTTTAAGCTCAATTTCATTTCGTCCTCTTTCAAAAATTTTGAAAGTGCTTGATTCCGCACCTCATACCAAAGAACCGGGTAAATCCAAAAGAAACAAAAAAGATGAACTTGGCTTAATCGAAGATCGCGTAAAATTTCTTTTAGCTGAGTTAGATAAATCTTCAAACGAAGTTGAAAACTTAAATAAAAAACTGCACGATGTATTTAAAGATAAAATTGCAGAATTAAATTTCGAGATAAATCAAAGAAAGAAAGCGGAGATATCACTTCAAAAAAGTGAAGAACAATTTAGACTTGTATTTCAAAACGCACCAATTGGTATTGTGATTATATCAACGGAAGGAAAAATAATTAGTGTTAATAAGTCTTTCTGCGATACGATAGGATTTGAAAGAGAAGAAGTTATTGGTATTCCAATTAAATATTTATTCGAGCAGAATGATCTTGAAGGATTTAGCAATGCCACTTTTGATATGGATGGAAACCCTGTTGCAGACATCAACTCAGAAAAAATACTTCTAAAAAAAGAAGGAAAAGAAATTCACGTTATTGTAAAATCAGTTTCAGTTCTTGATGAACGGGGAAAAGTACTGCATTATGTTATGCAAATACTTGATATTTCTGAAATCAAACGTGTTCAAAGCGAATTGGTTGAAGCACTTACAAAAGCCGAAGAATCAGATAAACTCAAGTCAGCTTTCCTCGCACAAATGTCCCATGAAATCAGAACTCCTCTTAATGTTATATTAACCTCAATACCATTAATTGCTGATGAAATTTCCAGTGATGATGAAGACTTAAAAATTATTTTAGATTCAGTAAAAAGTGCCGGCAGAAGATTACAAAGAACAATAGACATGATCTTGAGTATGTCCTCAGTACAAAGCGGCAACTATAAAGCTACTTTTGAAAAGTTTGATATCCTTCCTGATCTTAAAAATATGGTTAACGAATTCAAATCATTAAGTGATGACAAAGGATTAAAACTAAAAATCACACATAATGAAGATAGTGCATTTATAAATGCAGATAGATATACTGTTAATCAGGTATTTCAAAATCTTATTAACAATGCCATTAAGTACACTTTAAAAGGATATGTTGAAGTTTATGTTAAGAATATTAAAGACAATAAAGTTAAAGTAGAAATTAGAGATAGTGGAATCGGAATGAGCCAGGAATATCTACAGAAAATGTTTGTACCATTTTCCCAGGAAGACAGCGGGTATAAAAGAGAATTTGAAGGCAACGGACTGGGTTTGGCGCTGGTAAAAAAATATTTAGAACTAAACCAGGCAGAAATATTTGTTGAAAGTGAAAAAAACATTGGTTCTGTTTTTTCAGTTGTATTTGATAAAGAGATGGATTTTTCACAAACAAAAGAAATAGAAAATAAATACAAGTCATTTAACTAACCACTTTTTTATAAAATCTATTACAAACAGATTTTTTCTATACAATCCTTTCTTTAAAAGATTATATTTGTATATCTGATTACAATTCATATCAATCGAAAAAAAATTTTAAGGATAAAAATGTTTAAAGTAGTTTTAATAAAAGGCGATGGAATTGGTCCGGAAATTTCGGATGCAGTTGTTGAAATTTTTGATTCTGCAAAAGTTCCAATTGAATGGGTAGAAAGACAAGCTGGATTAAATGTAATCGATAAACATCCAACCGGTATTCCACAGGAAACATTGGATGCTATTGAAAAATACCAGGTAGCATTAAAAGGACCCACTACAACCCCGGTTGGTACCGGACATAAATCTGTAAATGTAACATTAAGAAAAACGCTTGAACTGTTTGCAAATGTTAGACCTGCAAAATCATTACCAGGTGTTAGAACCAGATTTGATAATGTGGATCTGATAATTGTTAGAGAAAATATTGAAGACACATACAGCGGAATTGAACATCATCAAACTGCAAGTGTGGCACAAGGATTAAAGTTAATTACACGACCCGGTTCAATAAGAATTGCAAAGTATGCTTTTGAAATGGCAAAACTTTATGGAAGAAAAAAAGTATTGGCTGTGCACAAAGCAAATATTCATAAAATTACGGATGGGTTGTTTCTAAAATGTTTTTATGAAGTTGCTGCAGATTATCCTGAAATACAATCAAGTGATTTAATTGTTGATAATACTTGTATGCAGCTTGTTACAAATCCTGAAAGATTTGATGTTATGGTGCTACCCAATTTGTACGGAGATATTGTAAGTGATCTTTGTGCCGGATTGGTTGGCGGGCTTGGCGTTGCACCGGGTGGCAACATAGGAGAATTTTCAGCGATATTTGAATCTGTTCATGGATCGGCA
>DASVGS010000317.1:0-2496 GCA_036379435.1 Ignavibacteriaceae bacterium | reverse complement strand
CCCATTGCTTTAGCATGCCAGTAAGCCCACATTTTAGCGGAACCGACATAGAATTCAACAAAATCATAACCGATCAATCCTAGATTGTTAGACATTTAATAAACTCCGATTAGTTATTGGTATGAATATATATTTCAAAGTTAAACGAAATAGGTTTTAGATAAAAGTGTAATTATTTTTTTACTTAAAGATTATCAAGAAGCATAAAATCACGCTTTTTCGATTCTCTATTTTGGGTAAGATTTTTGAATTCATACTTACAGATTTTATTCAATGGACAAATTGCACAATTGGGATTTGAGGGTTTACAAATTTGTCTTCCAAGCTTAATTAAGTTTGTATGGAAAGAATGTGCAATACCTTCCGGAATATTATTGAGGATTGCATAAAATGTTTTTTCGGGACTTGCTGTTTTAACCACACCTAACCGATTTAATGTTCTATGTACGTGAGTATCAACCGGACAAATATTTCGGCCGAGAGAAAAAAGCAAAACACAACTCGCGGTTTTTACTCCAATACCAGTATAAGAAGTTAGCTCTTCAATTATTTTTTGATCAGAATCAGATTTGATATGCGTTAAAGATAATTTCTTTTGTTTTTTCTTTAAGGATTGTAATAGTTCGTATATTGCTTTTGATTTTTGCTTCCCTAATCCTGCAACCTTAATATATTTTTCGATCTGAGGTGCTTTTAATAAAGCTAAGTCTTCCCACTGTTTAAAATTTTCTTTAAGATTTCTGTAAGCTTTATATGAATTTTGATCATTTGTGTTTTGTGAAAGTATTGTACCAATAACAGTATCTAACGGATCTGGTAGTTTTTTTGCTTTTGGTGGAATACCAAAATGATCAATTAATATTTGATTTATTTTAGCGATTAACTTTTTCATCATTCTAATAATAAAATTTTAATGTTATCGCAATCAAATAATTAAAGGGATGATGAAAAGAAAATATTCAAATGGTCATCTATGTTAAGATTAAAATTATTATTCCTCATTTTCATAACTAACAATAGAGCGCACATCATAATTTATTAATTTATCTCTGCCGCTAAGAAAGGTTAATTCAACTATAAAAGAAACCTGTACAACTTCGCCACCGAGCTGTTCTATCAGCTTGCAGACTGCTTTTGTGGTACCGCCGGTAGCCAGCAAATCATCATGTACTAAAATTTTTTCACCCGGTTGGATCGCGTCTTTATGTATTTCAAGTTTATCTTCGCCATACTCTAACTGGTAAGAAATAGAAACTTTTTCTGAAGGAAGCTTGCCTGGCTTTCTAACCGGAATAAATCCACAATTAAGTTTATATGCCAGCACTGAACCAAAAATAAATCCTCGTGATTCAATTCCTATAACCTTATCAATCTTTTTATCGACTGTAAAATCTAAAAGCTGATTTATAGTAAAATTAAATGCTTCGGGATTTTTTAATAGAGTTGTAATATCTCTGAACATTATTCCTGCTTTTGGAAAATCTTTTACATTTCTGATTTGCGATTTTAGATCCATCTATTTATCCTTACTTAGAAAATTCTCTATACCTAATTTAAAATCGTCTGAAGATCTGCCGATGGTGTTCAAGTAAATGCAATGTTCAACAGCCTCTTCTGCTTTAAGATTGGAAATATTAATAATCATTTGTTTTGTCAATCTTAAGCTCTCAATAGAATTTTTGTTTAACCTGTTTGCGAGATTAATTGATTCTGTTATTACATCTTGTGATAAGTAGTTTGCAAAACCGATTTCGTATGCTCTTTTACCATTAATCAATTCACCTTCTAACAGTAATTGTTTCGCTAATCCTTCACCTAACTTTTTAACTAAAAAAATAGAAACTATGGCTGGAAGAAATCCAATTTTCACTTCGCTGTAACCAAATTTACTTCTTTCCGGGTGCGCAACAATAAAATCGCATACTGAGGCTAAACCACATCCACCAGCAATTGCGGGTCCATTTACAGCAGCGATTGTTGGTTTGTTAAAATTATAAATCATTAAAAACAATTCGGCAAGTGATTTTGAATCATTATAATTATCAATAGCAGAATTTTGGGACAACAATTTCAGGTATTCAAGATCAGCACCGGCACAAAATGTATCTCCCTCACCGCTAATAATTACAGACCGTACTTCTTCCTTTAGTTCAAAATCTAAGAGTTTATTTTTTAAATCTTTCACAAGTTCAGGATTTAAAGCATTGCGTTTTTCAGGTCTTGCTAAAAAAATAATTGCGGTATTATTTTTAATTTCTGATTTTATCATACAAACATCCTACTTGATAAAATATTTAGTTATGAAATACATCTGCAAATAGACAGAGAAAAAAGCAAACACTACTCCAAGGATAACCTGCGCAGCAGTATGGCATTTCAATTCAATTCTTGACCATCCCACTAAAATAACTATAGGAAAAAATACAAATGCAATCCACCCGTATAAAAAAAATAATGCTGCAAATGGACCTGAAGCGCCCATGGCATGTGCGCTTA
>DASVGS010000316.1:0-9778 GCA_036379435.1 Ignavibacteriaceae bacterium | reverse complement strand
CTGGTTAATTTAATAAGAGAGATTGTAAAGGATATACAGGATATTGAAGGAGATTCAAAGTTAAACTACAAAACATTTCCTATATTATTCGGTATAACAAAATCAAAACATCTTATAACTATAGTTACAATTTTTTTAATTTTATCAACACTTTATCCGTTCATAACAAGATTATACAATATTGAATATTTAATAATCATAATGATTTTAGTCAATCCATTATTAATTCTTTGTTTAAAATTCTTATATGATCCTAAATGGAATAATAAACTAAACACCCTTAGTAATTTTTATAAATTAAATATGATATTTGGATTAGCTGCAATTTATTTTGGCAAATGAAAAATTTTGATAAAAAATATTTAACTGATAATTATAAATATTTAGCCGGAACGGATGAGGCAGGGCGCGGTCCTCTTGCGGGACCTGTAGTAGCTGCAGCTGTTATTTTACCAATTGATTTTTACGATGAAAGAATTAATGATTCTAAAAAATTATCGTCAAACCTGAGAGAAGAACTATTTAAAGTTATCTGTAAAAATGCTTTAGCATATTCATACACTGTAATTTCACAAAATAAAATTGATGAGATAAATATTTTAAAAGCATCGCTTCTTGCAATGAGAAAATCAGTTTCCAAATTAAATCCGCAACCCGATATAATTCTAATAGATGGAAACAAATCTTTTAATTATAATGCGGAGGTTATTACTATCGTTAAAGGAGATTCAAAATCTTTATCTATTGCTTCTGCGTCCATTATCGCTAAAGTTGTGCGGGATAGAATTATGATTAGGTCAGCTAAAAAATACCCGATTTATGGATGGGACAGAAATAAAGGATATCCAACAAAAGAACACATCGAAGCAGTATTAAAATACGGCGCATGTGTGTTACACCGAAAAACTTTTCTTTCAAAAATTTATAATCGCTCTCATCAAACTGAGTTATCATTTGCAGATTAAATTTTTAAATGACTGAAAAAAATAAAAAAGACATCGGCAAGGAGGGAGAAGAAATTGCTGCAAAATTTCTCTCTGAAAAAGGATATGAGATAATTGCCAGAAATTATCACTTCGGTCACGGGGAGATAGATATCGTTGCGAATGATAAAAAACAACTGGTGTTTATAGAAGTAAAAACCAGAATCAACTTAGAATTTGGTGAACCGGAATATGCTATCAATCCCAAAAAAATTAAACAAATCAAAAGAATGGCTGAATTGTTCCTGTTTGATAGAGAAATTGAAGAAGCTGATTGCCGTTTTGATGTAGTAGCAATTATAATGGGAGATGGTTCCAATCCTATTATAAAACATTATGAGAACGCATTTTATTGAATTCTGATTGATTAGCTTCACAAACAGAAAAAGTTGCTCAAATTTATTCCTAAATTTTTCTTAGTTTGAAATTAACAAAATAAAAACTTATCTAAAAAGTAATATCAATAATGAAAAAGCCTAAAACGATTAAAGCTAATCCAAACTCATACGAAAAGCGTTTGGCCGAGTTTTTCATTATGATAGCCGGTTTATGGCAGTTTCAACTTCAATTTTTAAAACAAGTTTTTACCCCGCCTTACGAAATTGAACAGATTCGTAAGCATATGGATGAGCTTGGAATTAAAACTTTACCGATCGTTAGTGTTACCGGATTTATTATTGGATTAGTTATTACAATGCAAATGCACCCGGTTATGGTAAGATTTGGTGCTGAGGCTTTCTTACCGGGTTCAGTTGGAATTTCAATCGTAAGAGAATTAGCACCTGTAATTACAGCTTTAATTTTTGCCGGAAGAGTTAGCTCAGGTATTGGAGCAGAACTTGGATCAATGAGGGTTACAGAGCAGATTGATGCAATGGAAGTCTCCGGCGTTAATCCGTTTAAATATCTTGTTATAACAAGAATTTTTGCCTGTACTTTCATTCTGCCGATATTAACAGTATATGTAATATTTATAGCATTTATTGGATCTTATTTAGCAGTAGTTCTTGTTCAGAATATGAATTACCAGTATTACATTGATTCTGTTGTTGCTTCAGTAGAATTTGGTGATGCTATACCCGGAATTTTAAAAACTTTTGTATTTGGTTTTATTGTTGGAATAGTTGGTACATATAAAGGATACACTGCAACTAATGGAACAGAAGGAGTTGGTAAAGCTGCAACTACTGCAGTTGTTGTTTCATCTTTAATGATTTTAATTTTTGATATGGTTCTTGTAAAAGTAACTTTATGGTTATGGCCAACTGTTTAATTATAATTATATGAAAAATGTTGTAACAATAAATAATGTTTCCAAAGCCTTCGATTCACACGTTGTTTTAAATGATGTTTCGCTTAACGTGGAAGAAGGCGAAAATATGGTTGTGTTTGGGCAAAGCGGAACCGGAAAAAGTGTGCTGTTAAAATGTATAGTTAGATTACTTGAACCAGATAGCGGGGAAATAATTATTGATGGAAAAGATGTACTTTCTTTAGATGTTAAAGAACTGAACAAAGTTCGGCAGAACCTTGGGTTTTTGTTTCAGGGCGCTGCTTTGTATGATTCAATGACGGTGCGTGAGAATCTGGAATTTCCATTGATACGGCATTTTAATTTTACTCCAAAGGAAAGGGAAGAAAAAATAAAATCAGTTCTGGAAAAAGTTTCGCTGGAAGAAGCTATTGATAAAATGCCTTCTGAGCTTTCCGGAGGTATGAAGAAAAGAATAGGATTGGCACGTTCTGTAATCGCAGAGCCAAAACTTATGCTTTATGATGAACCAACTACGGGTCTTGATCCTATAACTTCAAAAGAAATTAGTTCTTTAATACTTGAATTACAAAAATCATTAAAGATGACATCGATAATTGTTACGCACGATTTACTATGTGCAGAAATTATCGCAGATAGAGCAATTGTTCTTAATAATGGAATCGTTCAACACGAAGGAAGTATAGAAGAACTTACATCTTCTTCCGATCCGTTTTTAAGAAATTTCTTTAGTCATAAAATTTTTGATCAGCAGAACAGGAGCAGCAATGTCTAACAATCTTGCTAACGCAAAACTTGGAATTTTTATTTTTCTGGGAAGCACATTACTTGTGATCCTCATTTTTCTTCTCGGAAATAAAGATCAACTGTTTGCATCAACTTTTACAATTAAGGCTTACTTTCAAAACACTGAGGGATTAAGAAACGGAGCTTCTGTAAGGTTTGGAGGAATTGATGTTGGTGCCGTTAAAAGCGTGCAAATAGTTAATGATACAACCGGACGTGTAGAAGTTGCAATGAGGATTAAGGATGAAATAAGAAGATTCATCAAAAAAGATTCTCGCGCAAGTATAGAAACTGAAGGTCTTGTTGGAAATAAAGTTGTTATGATTACAATGGGGTCTGATCAAGCGGATGTTGTTGCAGATAACGGCATTATTCTTTCTAAAGAACCTCTGAGTTTTGCAGATATTATACAGGAAACTCAAGGGATTATGGCTTACACAAAGGATATGACAAAAAACCTTGCTGAAATTGTTTCTAAGATTAATAAAGGGGAAGGAACAATGGGCAAGATTTTGAATGATGATAAATTATATAATGCTGCAACTAATCTGACAATTTCGGCAGATGAGAGTATGACCTCCTTAACCGGAGATATGAAAGAAGTTATAGGATTATTTGATGAATTAGGAGTTGGGGTAAAAGATGTAGTTGCCAATGTTAATAGTATAGTAACACGTATAGATACTGTTCTACAAGGTGTTTCAGAAGGTAAAGGTTTATTGGGATCGCTGGTTTCTGATAAAGGCAAAGAAGGTAAATCATTAAATAAAATTTTAGAAAATCTTATAGTTGTTTCTGAAGATGCAAGAACCTCTGCATCAAGGCTTGCAGAAAATATGGAAGCATTAAAACACAACTGGTTGTTCAAAAGTTATTTTGAGGAACGTGGTTATTGGGATAAAGAGGAATTTCAGGATGAGATTGATACCAAGATTATTGAGTTAAATGAAAAAATAAAATTATTGGATGATAAAATTTTGGAACTTAAAGCTTTAGAAAAAAAATAATTTGAGATTTTAGAGATCTTAATAAAGTATAAATGTATTAATTAAAAGGATGAAATTAATAATTAAATTTAATCAAGTATTTCAGATAGATTAATTTCCAACCGGTTAATAAAATTTTCTTAGCTTTCGCTCCAACTATCCATATCAAATATGAATAAAGTTAAAAACACAAACGAAAAAAAAATAGTAGTTAAGGGTGCACGCGAGCATAATCTTAAAAACCTGAATTTCGAAATACCGCGAAACAAGTTGGTAGTATTTACGGGAGTAAGCGGAAGTGGAAAGTCATCCTTGGTATTTGATACAATCTACGCTGAAGGTCAACGTAGATATGTAGAAAGTCTTTCTTCATACGCCAGACAATTTCTTGAGCGAATGAATAAACCTGATGTTGATTTTGTTCAGGGAATTTCTCCGGCAGTTGCTATCGAACAGAAAACAGGTTCCCGAAATTCAAGGTCAACAGTTGGGACAACTACAGAAGTTTACGACTATCTTAGATTGCTGTTTGCAAGAGTTGGAAAAACAATTTGTTTTCAATGCGGAAAGGTTGTAACAAAAGCGACAACAGGAACGGTTGCAGATTGGCTTGAGACACAGGCGGATGGAACAAGATTTTATCTGGCATTTCCCCTTCATGACCACGAAGGACATTCTGTTAAAGAAGAAATTGAGTTATTAAAAAAGCGCGGATTTTTTAGGATTTATTTAAATAAGAAATTTTATGATTTAAATGAAACTGAAGTAAAGCTGCCTAAAAATAAAAACGATGTTAAAGTTGTTGTTGATAGATTTAAAGTTTCAATAGGTCAGGTTCGTGAAAAACTATCGGATTCGATTGAAGTAACATTTAAAGAAGGTGAAAACAGAATTGTACTCATAAATGCCGATACTGATCAACAATATGAATTTAATAAATTTTATGAATGCTGCGGTGTCCGGTATGAAGAGCCGGAACCAAGATTTTTTTCTTTCAATAATCCATTCGGTGCTTGTCCGGTTTGTCAGGGGTTTAGTAAAGTAATTGGTGTGGATATGAACCTGGTTATCCCAAATCCAAATCTTACAATAGCTGATGGAGCAATTGCTCCGTTTCATGGTGCAAAGTACAGTTCATATTTGCGGGACCTTATTCAAAGTGCGCGAGATTATAAATTTCCAATAAATGTACCCTTTAAAAATTTATCTGAAGAACAGATTGCATTAGTTAAGAAAGGTTTCGGAAAATATAAAGGGCTCGATCATTTCTTTGCTGAGCTTGAGAGAAAAACTTATAAAATTCATGTTCGTGTAATGTTAAGCCGGTACCGTGGATATACAATTTGTCCGGCCTGCAAAGGTTCACGTTTAAGAAGAGAAGCATTACAGGTTAAAATAGCCGGTAAATCAATACACGAAATTGTGCAGATGCCAATAGAACAATCTTTAAAATTTTTTGAAGAGCTTAAACTATCCGAGTATGATTTTTCGGTAGCTGAAAGAGTTTTAAAAGAGTTAATTAAACGTCTTACATTTCTTAATAATGTTGGTATTGGGTACCTGACATTAGATCGTTACAGCAATACACTTTCCGGCGGAGAAACCCAAAGGATTAATCTTGCAACTTCTCTTGGTTCCGCATTAGTGGGAACACTTTACGTGCTTGATGAACCGAGCATCGGTTTACACCCACGTGATAATGCAAAGTTAATAAGTATATTAAAAAATCTAAGAGACATTGGTAATTCTGTTTTAGTTGTTGAACACGATGCTGATATGATGAAAGAAGCAGACCTGATTTTTGATATGGGACCAAAAGCCGGAATTGAAGGAGGAGAGATTGTTGCAATTGGTAATTATTCAGAGCTAATGAAAAATAAAAATTCATTAACAGGAAAATATCTTTCCGGGGAACTAAAAATTCCAATTCCAGAAAAGCGGAATGAACGCAAAAGCAAATCAGTAAAAATTATCGGGGCAAAAGAAAATAATCTTAAAAATTTAAATCTTGAAATTCCGTTAAATAAATTTGTTGTCGTTACAGGTGTTAGTGGTTCAGGTAAAAGCACACTTATTCACGATATTTTTTATGCAGGGCTTGCAAAATATTTGGGTAATGCACCATCGTTTATTGGTAAATATGATGATATAAAGGGCGGGGAATATATTGATGATGTAATTATAGTTGATCAATCTCCAATTGGTAAATCTCCTAGATCAAATCCAATTAGTTATATAAAAGCTTTTGAGTTGATAAGGGAAGTATTTTCATCAACTCATCAGGCAAGATCACGCGGATACAAACCAGGCTTTTTTTCATTCAACGTGCCGGGCGGCAGATGTGAAACATGTCAGGGGGATGGATTTATAAAAGTTGAAATGCAGTTTCTTGCTGATCTTTATCTTAAATGCGACGATTGCAACGGAACCCGTTATAAAAAAGAGGTTAGAGAAATTACTTACAGAGGAAAAAATCTTATTGATGTTCTTGAAATGACTGTTGATGAGGCAATATTATTTTTTGATGGCAATGACAGAATTATAAAATTGTTGCAGGTACTTTCAGATGTGGGATTAGGATACATTAAACTCGGTCAACCTTCAAACACATTATCTGGTGGCGAAGCACAAAGAATAAAACTTGCTTCATATCTTACTTCTCAAAGAGATAGAAGACATATACTGTTTATTTTTGATGAACCTACAACCGGATTACATTTTCACGACATATCAAAATTATTAAAATGTTTTCAGCTTCTTTTGGAGCGGAATAATTCGGTTGTAATAATTGAACATAACTTAGATGTAATTAAGTGCGCAGACTTTATTATTGATTTGGGTCCTGAAGCCGGAGAGAAGGGCGGAGAAATTGTTGCTACAGGTACTCCTGAAGAAATAGCTGAGAATGATAATTCGTGGACCGGAAAATATTTAAAACATTATCTTAATTAAAAATTATTTTTTTTCACGTTTTACTGTAGGTACAAAATCCTTCGGTCTTCCCAATTTTGGTATACCCAGTATTTCACGTGCACGATCAAGTGCATCATCAATATTCCCATGAATATTTTCTTCGCCGTACAGATCAAATATTCCTGCTTGTGTCATTGCATATAATGGCTGTGTGTGAACACCGGATAAAATCATATGTGTTTTATGTTTTTTAGAATCGTTATAAAAATCTTTTAGTGTCTGCAAACCGGTGGCATCAATAGCCGGAACATTTCTCATCCGAATGATTCTGACTTTTGGCGGTTTTTCTACAATTGACATTTCATCTTTGAATTTTTTTGCGGCACCAAAGAAAAACGGACCATTGATTTCAAATACTTCTACTCCTTCAGGAATTTTTTTCTTATCAATTGCATTTGGATCAGGCCTATCTTCTTCATCTTCAAGTTCCCTGGTAATTATGCTAACATTAGAAACTTCAGACATTCTTTTCATAAATAACAAAACAGAAAGTACCATCCCAATTTCAATTGCGATGGTCAGATCAAAGATTACCGTTAGTAAAAAGGTAGTTAGTAAAACTACAACATCACTTTTAGGACTTTTTAATAATGATTTGAATGCACGCCATTCACTCATATTATAAGCAACTACAACAAGTATCGCCGCAAGTGTAGCCATTGGAATTAATCTTGCATATGAGCCAAAGAAAAGCATTATTAGTAATAATGTAATCGAATGGAATATTCCGGCTACAGGAGTTCTTCCACCGTTTTTAATATTGGTTGCGGTTCTTGCGATTGCACCTGTTGCAGGTATACCGCCAAATATTGGAGTTATTATGTTGGCTAAACCTTGTGCTACTAATTCCATATTACTTCTATGTTTCCCGCCAATCATACCATCTGCAACAACCGCAGAAAGCAATGATTCGATAGCAGCCAGTATTGCAATAACTGTAGCTGGACCAATAAGATTTCGGATTACTCCCAGATCAATTTTATAAAAATTTGGAGATGGAAGATTTGAAGATATCTCACCAAACCTGCTTCCTATTGTATCAACAGGAAGTTTAAATACAATTACAATAACAGTTGTTGCAATAATTGCAATCAATGATCCGGGAATTTTATGAGTAATCTTTGGCCACAAAATCATTATCATCAATGAAAGTAATGCAATAATCACAACATTATAATTGAATGTTGAAAAGTATTGAAAATAGGCTAGCCATTTTTCATGAAACTCTGCAGGAACATTGTCTAACTGCAATCCAAAGAAATCTTTAATCTGAGTTGAAAAGATCAGCAATGCTATGCCGCTTGTAAATCCTACCACTACCGGATAAGGTATAAATTTAATAAGTGAACCAAATTTTACTAATCCCATTATCACCAAAATAATTCCAGCCATTATTGTAGCAATAGCTAAACCGGTAGTTCCATACTGCTGAACAATTCCATAAACAATTATTATAAATGCACCCGTTGGTCCACCAATTTGAACACGGCTGCCGCCAAAAAAAGAAATTACAAATCCTGCAATAATTGCTGTTATAATTCCTTTTTCAGGTGTAACACCACTTGCAATTCCAAATGCGATGGCAAGAGGAAGAGCTACGATTCCAACAATAACACCGGCTGTGGCATCAGAAATAAATTGCTGTTTGTTATAATTCTTTAGAGTTGTAAAAAGTTTTGGTTTTAACATTTCTTCATATATTATTTATCAAAAAAAGACTACGCAAGTTAATAATTATCAAAATCAATCATGGCAGAATAATAAGGAGAATTTTTATTGCGTAAACTTTATTTAAATATCTTTGATTGGAGGCATCATTTTTGAATAAATTCTTTAGTTATAAAAGAATATCTTTCAGTAGTAAAAAATATTTAAACATGATTAAGCAGTTAATTATATTATTTATCACATTAACTCATTTTGCTGCAGCGCAGAATTACGGGATGCTCAGGTTTACAAATTATGCCGATGACAGGAAGAGTGCATTCAGTTTAACATTTGATGATGGGTTACTTTCACAATCTGAGAATGTCAGGCCGATTTTAAATCAATACGGATTCAAAGGAACATTTTACGTACTTCCGCCTTTTTTAACCGAAACATTGCCCGGAATCTGGAGATATGGAACCTGGCCGGGTTTTCAATCAATGGCGCTTGAAGGACACGAAATTGGCTCTCATACGATGAACCATTATGATTTAACTTCACTTGCATGGGGATCAATTACTGATGACAGCACTTTACTATACGAGTTATATCAATCAAAAATATTTATTGAACAAAAAATACCTGGAGTAAAATGTATCTCAGTTAACTATCCATACACACTTCATAATTCTGTTGTGGATTCTGCAGCGAGTTTGTTTTATGAAAATGGAAGAACACTTGGTCAGATTCCAAATGATTCATCATTAACAAGAGGAGAGTGGTTTAGTTTAAAAGCAAAGGTTGTTGAATTTAGTTTACCAAGAAATTCTGTGGAAGATGACCTTGATGAACTTTATACTTTTTTAGAATGGACACAAAATGCGATCAACAACCATAAATGGGGAATGATAATTATACACGATGTTGTTCCATTTGCTCAGCTTCAAGAATTAATTGATGAAGGCGTGTACGAACCTGTTACAAATGAGTGGTTAACTTCACTTTGTGATTTTCTTTGGGCTAGATCATCCGATAAAGAGGTTTGGGTTGAAACTGTAGGTAATATAACAAGATATATTAAAGAACGGGATAATGCGGATTACCAAATTATTTCAGCTTCAAATAATTTA
>DASVGS010000315.1:0-3362 GCA_036379435.1 Ignavibacteriaceae bacterium | reverse complement strand
TTACTTCCCAAAAAACATCCCACTGAATTGTAGCTACATCTTCCAGGGTAGTAAGCGAGCAGTAGTCCGTTTTTATTTTTACTAAAATGGGCTGGGTGGATTTGTATCTGCCGAGGAATTTACTTGAAGGAGTTGCGGGATTGTTTTCGTCTTTATTCTCACATCCGCTGAATAAAAACAACATAGTTAATGACATCATCAAAATGCCGGAAAGTGCGCTCTTCATTTTTTATTTCTCTCCTGTTGTGGTTTTTGAAATAGAACAAAACTAATTCTTAAACACTGTTACAAAATTTCAATTAAATCTGTTTACTTCAAAACTTCCCATCATCATTAAACTGTAAAATTAATTTTAATAAGATTACTGATTGATTAGAATTTTTCTTTAACCTAAGTTGCTTATAACTATTTGATAAAAAATTAAAGAGACCTTAAAATGCGACCATACATACTTGCAGAAAATAACTGGTACGATATTAAAAACCGGGATTATGATCTGGCAATATTACCGTGGGGAGCTGTAGAAGCACATAACTATCACCTGCCCTATTCTGCTGATATTATTGAGTCTGATAACATTGCTGCAGCATCTGCTAAAAAAGCTTTTGATAAAGGTGCAAAAGTTATTGTACTGCCTGCAATTCCCTATGGTGTAAACACGGGTCAGTTTGATATAAAATTAGATATGAATATTAACCCGACCACACAATTAGCAATATTGAATGATTTGATCGAAGTGCTTAACCGTCATAATATTTATAAGCTGCTTATTGTTAATGGACATGGCGGTAATGATTTTAAGCCGCTTTTAAGAGAACTGGGATTAAAGTTTCCGAAGATGTTTTTAAGTTATTGCAACTGGTTTAATTCACTACCAAAAGAAAATTATTTTGAGCATACTGGTGATCATGCAGATGAGATGGAAACCAGTCTGCTTTTATATCTTGCACCCGATCTTGTTCTTCCATTAAACAAAGCGGGATCAGGTTCAGCTAAAAAAAATAAGATAACAGGAATTCGGGAGGGCTGGGCATGGACTGAGAGGAAATGGTCTAAAGTTACTGATGATACAGGAATTGGGAATCCCGTAAAAGCCACAAAAGAAAAAGGCGAAAAATATTTTAATGATGTTGTGGATAAAGTTGCGGAATTAATGATAGAAATTGCTAATGCTGATAAAGAAGATTTATATAAATAATTTTTTGTCTGAACCGTAAATTGAATTATAAAGTTTTTACTTATGAACTATAAAATAAACGACAGCGTGTTTGACTTTTTTCCTGTTCTGGAAACTGAACGACTTTTTTTAATGGAGTTTATGAAAAGCGATGCATCAGAACTATTTAAAATGCGTTCCGATGATAAAGTACTTAAATATCTGGATAGAGATCCTCACAAGTCTATTGAAGAATCAGAATTAATGATTGATAAAATGATTCAGTCTTTCAAAAATAAAGAAGGCATCAACTGGATAATCAGAAAAAAAGATACTGAGGATGTAATTGGTTACATAGGTTATTGGAGAATGATAAAAGAAAATGTACGTGCAGAAATAGGATATGCGATGAAGCCTGAATACTGGGGCAAAGGTTATATGAGTGAGGCGTTATCAAAAGTAATTGATTTCGGGTTTAATAAATTATGCCTGCATAGTATCGAAGGAAATGTAAATCCTGATAATAAAAAATCTATAAAGCTATTAAAAAAATTCGGGTTCCGGCAGGAAGCATATTTTAGAGAAGATTATTTTTATAACGGAAAATTTTTAGATACGGCAATTTATAGTCTGCTGGAAACTGATTATAAAATTTAAATTGATATTAAGACCGGATAAGTAAGGTGTACTTTAGTATGAGTTTAAAACTAAACAAATTATTAATTATAGTTTTTTATTTGAACCTGTTTTCAATTACTCCATTTGCAAGCAATGAATTAAATCCTTTTCCGCTATCTCAGAAAAACAATAAACCAAACGGCGTTCATCTTTCAGGATTTGGTACAAGTCCATATTATAATGAACAAATATGCAGTTTTAATTTTGAACCGGAAATAAAAGTATTAATTAATTCTTCTTCGGTTGAGAATTTTAATCCAACCAACCCCACACAATTAATTATATATGCTCTTCCAAATGGAAACACTATTGAACAAACGATTGGGAAAAAATTAAATCCTGATGATGACTGGCATTATGATATTCAACATATTGGTGCACAAACAAGATTTCTCCGTAAACAATTACCAGATTACAATATTGTTGTAATCTATCTGGAAACACTTCAAAAAAGCTGGCCATTATGGAAAAGTGAACACCGGGATTACCCTGTAATTATTGGTTCACTGATTAATTATCTGACAAATCTGTTTTCAAATTACAATCCATCAGTGGTATTAACGGGGCACAGCGGAGGCGGAAGTTTTATATTTGGGTATTTGGATAGTGTAAATGAAATTGCTGATAACATCGAAAGGATTTCATTTCTTGACAGTAACTATGGTTATGATGAGAAGTATGGAAATAAAATTCTTAAGTGGATACAAAGTTCTACTGATCATTATTTAAGCGTTATAGCTTATAACGATAGCGTTGCATTGTATAATGGAAAACCTGTAGTTAGTTCAAAAGGCGGAACATGGTTTAAAAGTAAAATGATGCAAGATTTTCTGGATGATTATTATGATTTTTCTTTAGATGAGAATAAAGATTTTATTAATTATTCCGCTTTAGATGGCAGAATAAAATTTTTACTAAAAAAGAATCCTGATAGATTGATTCTTCACACCGTTCAGGTTGAACTTAATGGATTTATAGAGGGAATGCTTTCCGGCACCAATATGGAATCAAAAGGTTATACGTACTACGGGGAACGTGCTTACACCCAGTTTATTCAAACGGGTAAAAGATTTCCCAAAATATTAATGATACCGCCGCGACCATTAGAGGCAATAACCGGAACTCAGTTTATCGAAAAAATTATGAATATGACTTTTGATCAACGAGAAAAAGAAATTTATTATCAGCTGTTCATTGGTAACATCCCGGATTTTTTAAGAAACCTTGTAACTATTAACAGCAATTTTTTTGATGCTGAGGGTAAAAATCATTTATGCACTTACCAGGTTATGCCTGATTATCTGGCTATCGGTTCTAACGAAGATTTTTGCAGGATTCCTATGGGACCATTAACAGCGCAAAAGATTGCAGATCTTTATGGCACCATATTACCTACTTCTAAACTTGTTGATGATATTTACAAACACTCAGAAGTAAAACTTGAACCGGTTACCTATAAACCTGTTGGCGATGAAAATACTTTGGTGACAAAATTTTTAAAGCATAATCAGGATATTGAAATACAAAG
>DASVGS010000314.1:0-2622 GCA_036379435.1 Ignavibacteriaceae bacterium | reverse complement strand
GGAGTCGTGTAAATAAATTTTTTTGAATAGTCAGGTTTTCGATAGTCAAGTGTTAATTCCGAACCCGGCCAGAAATAACTTGCAGTAATAACACCCTGTCTTTTTGCAGTTTCCCAAATTGCTTCACCTTTATACCATCTTGGATCATTTTTGGCAATAGTATCCCACAAAGTATATCTTTTATTTAAATATACATTCATAAAATCATTAGCTATTAGCCCATGATTTTCCGGATACAATCCTGTTACAATCGAATAGTGATTTGGAAATGTTTTTGATGGAAAACATGGTTTTAATGATAGAGCATATACTCCGTTTGATTTAATAAAATCAAGGTTGGGAGTTAAACCCCGGGCAGAATAATCCCAACGGAATCCATCTAATGAAACAAGAATTGTATAATTTGTATTTTGCCCAGATCCGCTAATTGGTATTAACAGAAATAAAACTATAAAAATATTTAATGTATTAAACTTTTTCATATATACTTACTTATTATAATTAACATAATTAAAATGGTTAAATATTTTATAAAAAGCTTAACCTATTTTTCATCGCGATATTGTTTTTAAAATTATACAGTTTTAACTTGGATTAGAGTTTAGCATATATAAAAATTTTTTTTCATCCATCTAATAATTATAAAAGACAGAAAAATAATTGAAGAAAACTATTTCTCTAATATTATTATTAGTATTTATATATAACACATTAGGCTGTTATGTGGTATTTAAAATACTTCAGGCTCAAATTCATTCTGAAGTAAAAAAAGAAATTGAAAAATCCCTGAGTGATGATCAGCTTGAAACAATTATTGTCCCGGTTGAATATCTGGATTATGTTATTTCCTGGACGCGCAAAGGGAAGGAATTTATTTATAATAAAAAGATGTATGATGTTGTTAGAAAAAAGGAGAACAGCGGGAATGTTATTTTTTATTGTTTAAATGATGAGAAGGAAGAAAAACTATTTGCCAATCTTGATCAGCTTACAACAAAAAATAATTCACACAATAAAAGATTAAAAAATATATTAACCAGCAAGATCACTAATTATTATTGTGAAGAATACGGGATTTACAATTCTGCTTTTAAGTCAGAATCTTTAAAACCCTGGAATACACATTCATACAAAATTATAGATAAAGAAATAGAGTCACCCCCTCCAAAACTTTCCTGATATTTTAATTTGAACTTATAATCAATTTATCTGGCAGATTTCATTTCTGTGCGGATAATTACAATTAATTCAATAAAATAAAGGAAATTATGAAACACCTAATATTAATTATTTTCTTTTCAATTAATTTTTTAACAGCACAAACGCTAACTGTTTTAGATAAAAAAACAGAGAAGCCTCTTTCTTTGGTAACCGTCTATAATAATTCTACCGGAGAAAGTGCAATTACAAATTCAAGTGGAAAAGTTAACATTGATCTGTTTAGAAATACAGATAGTCTCTCATTTATGTTAACAGGTTATTCAAAGCTTACATTAACAAACGATCAGATTAAAGCAATGAATTACAGAGTTATGATGATTGAAAAAAGTTATACAATCGGTGAGGTACTAGTACTTGGAAGAAATCCGCATAGTGCAATAACTAATACAATCGGTAAAGTTGATATGCTTGGATTTACAGATTTTAGAAGAAACAATGATATGTTTCTTGACAAAACATTAAATCTTGTTCCCGGTGTTAAAATGGAAGTAAGAAGTACTACATCTCAATCCCATATTTTAATTCGTGGTATCGGCGGAAAATCCCGCTTCGGATTGCGCGATATAAAAGTCTATTATGATGGAATTCCAATTACAGATGCGGATGGTACAACATCTATAAATGATATTGATTTTACAAGTCTTGGTAAAACAGAAATTATTAAAGGATCTTCTGCGGGCCTTTATGGGTCAAGTATTGGTGGAGTAATTAATCTTTTTTCAAAAAGAGCTCACTATCAGGAAAAAGATTTTAATCAATATATTACTATAGGATCTTTTGGGCTGCTTACCTCTACTACAAATTTTAGAGCTGGTACAGATAAAGTAAATTTTTACGCAAACTACAGTTATCAAAACCTGGACGGATTCAGATTACATTCCCATTCAAAAAAAGAATTTGTGACATTTGGTGGTGATTTTTTTATAAGCAATGTTCAAACTCTTTCTCTGCTTGTAAATTATGCCCATGTAAATGATGAATTTGCAGGTGAACTTGATAGTGTAGATTATAAAAATAATCCAACTGTTTCTAATCCTGCTTATCCTTTAAAGAATATCGGTACAAAATCTAAAAGTTTTTTGCTGGGAGTTTCTCATATATATAAAATAACCTCTGCTTTTGATAACACTACAAGCATTTTTATGGGCCAGGGACAAGCTGAAAATCCAATTGAACCTTTCTTTAACAGGTTAAGCCTTAGTAAAGTAGGTGCACGATCTGTCTTTTCAATTAATACAACATTAGCCGGTGCTAAATCTAACTTTGCTTTTGGTGGAGAAGTGATACGTAACTTTAATGTTGAAAAGCATTATAGTTTTACACCATTTAATTCCAATAATGTTGGCTCGATAAATTCTGATAAAGAATTTGATTTGAAACAATTTAATTTGTTTGCACTGG
>DASVGS010000313.1:0-8204 GCA_036379435.1 Ignavibacteriaceae bacterium | reverse complement strand
AAATCAGATATTTACACACATTAAAGAAAATACTGACTGTACACCCGCCATTCCATTAAATGCATTGGTAACAAAGATTAAACAAATCAGATTATTTTCATATAATATATCGCAAAGCACTAAAAACGGAAATGAAACAGAAATTGAATCCATTGTTAATAAAGCACTTGAGCTCACGTATACTAAAATGTACGAAAGTTACCTAAGCAAAAATAAAATTAATGAACATGAAGCGGATGGAATCAAAAAAGCTCTCATAAATGTAATCATTGATTTACGTGATGGTGGAATTAATCCGGGATTACATAGATATCTTTTGGAACAAATGCCGGAATTAACTTTTGAGAAGTATCAAAAACATTATCAAAATGTATTTGAATATCTTTTTAAAACCTTAAAAAAGGAAATTGCAACTCAATTAAACGATTAGTCTGATAGTTTTCCAAAAATAAACTTATTCAGGGTATTATAAATTTATATGGCAAATAAAAATAAACATATTACTGTTTTAGAGGAGGATTTGTTCAATTATGTCTTTTTTCCTGAAAATATTCATAATGATATAAAACTGCAGATTGAATCCACAGGCATTTATATTGACATTATCGAATTTTACAAAAATTTAAAAGAACATTCAGAAAATCCTGTTGATGATTCAGAAAGACAAATGATCTCAAACAAAATTTCTTCGTATAATTTATTAAATATTATCAGACTTTATCCATTACACGAAGTGAAAGTTGATACTCAAACGAATAATAGATTTGCTGCTGATTCCAGAGAATTAAAGCCAAAGATGACGACTAAAACATTTGTCGATAATGATAAAGAGTACTTAATTAAAGTGCTTAATTACGGAGATAAAACTAAGCTCTTTGTTTTTTCTACAAAGGATGAAGTTGTTAAAAATTTTGAAATTATTATTGAACCGGATAATCTAAAGTATCATTTTGATGATAATTCTGAACCGCTCAAAATTGATAGTTCAATCGATGCAGAAAAAATCGAAATAAGATTTGAGTAAATAGAACCAGCCATACATTTTATTCCTTTCTGGATTTAATCCAAAATACAATAAAAATTTTTATATCAGATTTAATTGCCCCATATCTTCATTTCATCTGCTTTATTTAAAAATTAATTTTTACTTACTACAGCACAATTAAAAATTATTTGAAGTTAATATGAAAATATTTATTAATAAATGTGATGGGCGGTAATTACTGATAAGTCTATTAAAAATATATTTGTAATGTAATTTTTTTATAAAATAAATTTAAAGGTTATACGATGAAATATTTTAGTATAAAATTTATATTCTCTCTAATAATAGCATTTACATTAAACAACATCATTCTTGCACAAACTTCTTCAACAAAAAATGATAACACCGAAATAACTGCCGAAACAAATCAGTATCTAAAACGAGTTAATCTTGATAATGGTAATATTTTAAATAAACCATATATGAATAGTTTTATCAAAATGGCTGTTGAAGATAAATGGATTAGTAATATAAAATTTTGGACATCATCACAGTGGGGAATAAAAGAATATTTAGGCAATATTGCAAAACAATACGATCTGAGAGGAAATGATTTAACAAATACCAGTTTAGACAGAAGACCAAAAAAAATTGAACTTGGGAATATTTATGGTGTTAAGTATGATGGCATTGATGATTCTTTTGAAAGTTCGGACTTTGACGTTAAACATCCTATGAGTTTATTGATTGTATTTAGTAATGATGAACTAAAAAATGAAGTAGCTCTGCTGGATAACAAAGGATCAAAAAACCACTTGATAAGTCTTGATAAAAACAGTACCGGCGATACACAATTAAAAATTAGTACCGCAGGCAATATTTATGTAAAAGGAATTAAAAATGGTTTAAATATTGTTTTTATTGAATTTAATATTAAAAACTCAAGAGTTTTTGTTAATGGAGAACTAGCTTTCAGCGGAATTATTGGAATTGGAGAATTAAATGGATTGGTTATCGGTCGAGGAAAAATAAATTCTAATACAAGTAATTTTAATG
Source organism: Ignavibacteriaceae bacterium (assembly GCA_036379435.1). GTDB lineage: Bacteria > Bacteroidota > Ignavibacteria > Ignavibacteriales > Ignavibacteriaceae > IGN3. Next base: position 6,163 of record DASVGS010000313.1, on the reverse strand, counting down.
GAACAATGTTTGAAACAGGAATTATTGATACCATAATAAGCGATGATGCAAGAACCAATTTATTAAATCTGATGGATGGAATTTATAGTGTTAAATAATAAAATAATTTCCATACTTTAATTTTTTATATCTATAAACTCTTTAGAAAATTAAATTAAAAAACCCCGCAGATTTTCTGTGGGGTTATTTTTTTAATAAAATCATACCGTCATTTATTTATTGAGAATAATATTAACTACGCATTCTGTATCCAACACCTGATTCAGTTAATATGAGTTCGGGATTTGAATAATCATCTTCAATTTTTTTTCTTAATTGTCCTATAAAAACCCTTAGATATTGCGAGTTTTCAACCGCACTTGGTCCCCAAATTTCCTTCAAAATGTATCGATGAGTTAATACCTTGTCCGCATTTTTAGCAAGTAAAACCAGGAGCAGATATTCTGTATTAGTCAATTTAATTTCGATATTTTTCTTTTTAACAATACGCGAGGCGAAATCAATTTCAAGATTTCTATTTCTAAAAATGGATTCCTCATAATTTTTTAAAGTCCTTCTGATATTAGCCCTTATTCTTGCAAGCAATTCAGATGTATTAAATGGTTTTATAAGATAATCATCCGCCCCAAGATCTAATGCTTTAACTATATCCTCTTCAGAATTTTTTACTGATAAAATTATTACAGGCACATTTGTCCAAGTTCTTATTTCACTCAAAACTGCAAAACCATCTCTATCCGGCAAACCCAAATCAAGTATAACTAATTGTGGATGAGAAGATGCAATTTGTACAATTGCTTCATTTCCGGTTTCCACACCAATTACTTTATAATCCGAAGCTTCAAGTGAAATTGTTAGAATTTTTCTTATCTGTGGTTCGTCATCACAAATAATGACAGTATCTTTTACATTCATAAATTATTGTTTCTCTTTTAATGGAAGAATTATCGTAAATACTGCTCCGCCAGAGGTTTTATTAGATGCCTGAATTGTTCCGCCATGAGCTTCAATAAATCCTTTAGCAATCGAAAGACCGAGCCCTGTGCCACCAGTTTTAGTTCCGGGAATTCTGTAAAACTTAGTAAATAATTTGTTTAACGAATCTTTACTAAATCCACTTCCGTTATCAGAAATTGTTAATATATAATTATAATTTTGTTGAGTCCCTTCAATAATAATTTCACTTCCATCAGGTGTATATACTAAGGAATTGTGTACAATATTAATCAAAGCTTGTTCCATCAAAGTAAAATCAAATCTAAAAACACATTCCTCATCAATTTTAGTTATAATTATATGATTACTTGATTCATTTTTACATCGTTCGATTACTGAACGAATTAGATCAGCAATTGAGTGCCATCCTAACTTAAGATTAAGTTTTCCGGACTCAAGCCTTGCCATATCCAGCAGATTTTCAACTAAACGATGTAGTCTTTCAGCAGCGATATTGACTTCATTTAAAATTTTTGTTAATGAATTTTTATTCCCAACAATCTTTTCATCCTTAAAGGAACTAACAGCTCCAATTATTGTAGTAATAGGTGTTTTTAATTCGTGTGATATAGAATTAAATAAAGTTTTATATAATTTTTCAGATTCAGTAGCAAGAAGTGATTGTTTAGCAATATCATCAAGGTATTCACGCTCAATTGCCGTACTAATTTGAGTTAATATATCATTTAATAAATCTTCTTTATCGAAGGATAGCGGCTGATTGTTTTCAAAACTTATTCCTATAACTCCAAGCACGCCGCTTTTACTATTTATTGGATAATAAGTTGCCAGCGCATTTGGCAATGTGCTGGTAAATCTGCCTGTTTTCTGATTAGCAGTATAAGCCCATTGGGCAAAAACCCACTCGTAATCGTCAATTATAAAAGTGCTTGCAGAATGAGGTTTTGCTTTTAATTTTTTTGTTGATTCTGCAAAAATTATAACTGTATTTGCATTTAAGATTTTATTAATTTCATCAACTATTACTTCAGCAATATCATTTAGATTAACTGCGACTGAAAGTCTTTTAGATATGTTATAAAGAATTGATATTCTTTTTTCTTTTATTCTAAGAAGTGATTGTTGAGTTCTCACCTTCGTAGAAAGATATCCGGAAACAGATGCCACAATAAAGAACAGAATAAACATTAACACATCATCAGCTTTTTCTATATGAAAAGTGTAATGCGGCGGAATAAAAAAGAAATTCCAGCTTATTGCGCTTAGAAGCGCTGCAAAAAGTACGGGTCCAACACCAAAACTAAGGATGGGCAGTAGAGAAATTAAAAGAAGATAAAACATTGATACAATCTGATAACCAATACCAACCTGAAAATTAAATGATAGTAATGTTACCAATCCGACAAAAAAACCAGACAATAAATACTTATAAAATGGAGATCTTGATCCTGATTTAAATTCTGTGAAAAAATCTTTTTCAACCGATTTATCACCGCCAACAACATAAACATCAATGTCACCGCTTGCCTTAATCAGCTTACTGCTAAAATCATTAATTGTAAATAAATTTAATATTTTTGATCTACGCGATTTACCAATAATAATTTGGCTGATGTTATTTTCTTTTGCTACTCTTACAATTGCCGGAATTAAATGTACATCCTGCGTTTTTATAACTTCACCACCAAGTTCTTTTACAAGATTAAAATTTTGTAACAATATATTTTTGTTAACATCAGATATTTTTTGATCTGTTTCAACATAAACTGCAATCCAGGGTGCTTCAAGAGAATATGCTAATCTTCGTGTCCATCTTATTAGATCAGCAGAATATGGACTTGCTGATATAGAACACATCAATCGTTGTCCCGATTTCCAAACATCTGATATGTTATTCTCGCTTTTATAATCCCGCAAATCTTTATCAACACGTTCAGCTGTAATTCTTAATGACATTTCTCTAAGCGCAGTTAGATTCCCTTTACGGAAAAAATTTTCAATTGCTTGTTTTGATCTTTCAGCAGTGTAAATTTTTCCCTCAGATAGTCTTTGCAAAAGAGCATCAGGAGTTATATCAACTAATTCGATTTCGTCTGCTTGTTCAAGAATGGAGTCAGGCACGGTTTCCCGTATTGTGGAACCTGTTATTTTTTTTACAATTTCAGATCTGCTTTCGATATGTTGAACATTTAATGTGGTATAAACATCAATACCATTATTCAATATTTCTAAAACATCCTGGTATCGTTTTAAATGACGACTGCCGGGAATATTTGAATGAGCAAGTTCATCAATTAATACAAGTGAAGGTTTGCGATTAAGAACTTTATCCAAATCAAATTCTTTAAACACGGATTCACGGTATGATATCTCTTTTAATGGAATTATTTCCAGACCTTCAGTAAGCTCTTCAGTCTCAATTCTATTGTGAGTCTCAACAATTCCAATAACAACATCCACACCATCAGCTTTTGTTTTTTGAGCTGCTTCTAACATGGAAAAAGTTTTACCGACTCCGGCGCACATCCCAAAAAATATTTTTAATCTGCCTTTTGTGCTTTTAGATTCTTTAGTAATTATCCGGTTAAGCAGGATATCTGGGTCAGGACGGTTTAATTCAGAGTCTTCCATTGCTCACTCAGTTCATCCAATTTTAAATTTAAGGATAAAACATTAACAACTTGATTTCCTAACACACCAAACTGTGGATATTCTTTAATAGAATCAATAAGATGGTAAACTAATTTTGAGTATCCGGCATTGATATTTCGTGATTTAAGGATTCTTTTTACCTGTAACTTTGCTGCTTGCACGGAAATATGGGGATCAACACCACTAGCTGAAGCAAAAAGCATTTCTGAAGGAATAATAATTGAATCACTTAAATAGTTATCGTTTTTGAAATTATATTTTCTTGTATTTACTTGTTGATGAAGAAATTTATTCGTTACTCCAAAATTACTTGCACCGGAAGGGAAGGGGTTATAATTGATAGTTGAAGGACGCGCTGAGAAATAGAGTGTACTTTGAAAATTTTGTCCTATTAATTCCGAGCCTATCGCATTTCCATTTTTAAATATTATTGATCCGTTTGACTGATATGGAAAAATTGTTTGTCCGATTAAAGTCACAATAAAAGGATAAATGATACCTGTTAACAATGTTATAAAAAGAAATATCTTAAAAGATTGAATAATTGCTTTAAACATTTTTATTCCTTAATTGTAATTTTCAAATCAAACCAAGTGACACAATTAATACATCAATAATCTTTATACCGACAAACGGAACGATTAATCCACCAAGACCATAAACGAGCAGATTGCGCTTAAGTATAGATTCAGCTCCTTCAGGACGATATTTGATCCCTTTTAGTGCAAGTGGGATAAGAGCAATTATAACCAAGGCATTAAAAATAACTGCACTTAATATCGCACTTTGAGGTGAAGCAAGTTTCATCACATTTAGAATTGATAAAGGTCCATTAAGTGAATTTGTAGCAAATAACGGTACAGAAATAGCGGGGATTATAGCAAAATATTTTGCAATATCATTTGCAATGCTGAATGTAGTAAGTGCTCCTCTTGTCATTAAAAGTTGTTTACCGATTTCGACAACTTCAATTAATTTTGTCGGACTGCTATCGAGATCGATCATATTACCGGCTTCACGGGCAGCCTGAGTACCACTGTTCATCGCAATTCCCACATCAGCTTGTGCAAGGGCAGGAGCGTCGTTTGTGCCATCACCAATCATTCCAACCATTTTGCCTTTAGCTTGTTCCTCCCGGATTTTATATAGTTTGTCTTCAGGTTTAGCCTGGGCAATAAAATCATCTACTCCTGCTTCAGCTGCAATTGCTGTAGCAGTTAATTGATTATCTCCGGTTATCATAATGCTTTTAATGCCCATCTTTCTAAGTTGTTCAAATCGTTCTTTAATTCCACCTTTGATTACATCTTTTAGCTGAATTAATCCTAATATTTTATTGTTTTCAACTACTACTAATGGAGTTCCACCAGCCATTGATATATCGACACCGATCATCTGAGTAAACATAAAATCCATTTGCGCAGAAATATCTACATTAGTTTCTTCTGAGATATATCGTTTGATAGCATCGAGTGAACCTTTTCTGATAACTCTTGCAGGAGAATCTTTAGTTGATAATATATTGACACCACTCATTTGTGTTTTTGCACTGAAAGGAATGAATTGAATGTTATGTTCATGTATTTGTCTTTCACGAATCTTAAATTTTTCTTTAGCAAGTACAACTATGGATCTGCCTTCTGGTGTTTCATCGGCTAGGGATGCCAGTTGTGCAACATCCGCCAAATATTTTTCATCAATATCCGGTGTTGGAACAAACTCAGTAGCCATTCTGTTGCCGAGAGTAATAGTTCCGGTTTTATCTAACAGCAGTACATCAATATCACCAGCAGCTTCAACAGCTCTTCCGCTCATTGCAATAACATTATGTTTAAGTAATCTATCCATTCCACTTATTCCAATTGCACTTAACAATCCGCCAATGGTTGTTGGAATTAAACATATTAATAGCGCAATTAGAACAGTGACTGAAACTGAACTGATATCCTGTGATAATGTAATATGATAATAATTGAAAAAAGGTTTTAAAGTAATTACAACTACAAGAAATACTATTGTAAGTCCGGAAAGTAACATTGATAATGCAATTTCATTTGGAGTTTTTTTACGTTTTGCACCTTCAACCAGAGATATCATTTTATCAATGTAAGTTTCACCCGGATTTGAAGTAATTCTGATAATTATTTTATCGCTTAGAACTTTTGTTCCTCCGGTAACTGCACTTCTATCACCACCGCTTTCTCGTATCACAGGTGCAGATTCACCTGTGATTGCAGATTCATCAACGCTTGCGACACCAAATATAACCTCACCATCTGCAGGAATCATATCTCCAACCTCACAAACAACATTATCACCTGATCTTAATTCTAAAGCTGATACCTTAATTTCATCTTTTCCTTCTAACTTACGAGCAATAGTATTTATCCTGGATTTACGCAAGTTTTCACTTTGAGCCTTGCCTCTTCCTTCAGCAATCGATTCGGCAAAATTTGCAAATAGATTAGTGAACCATAACCAGATTGCAATTTGTAAATCAAATACTGAAGGATTTTCTTTAAAAAAATCAATTACAAATATTATTGAAGTAAGA
>DASVGS010000312.1:0-5995 GCA_036379435.1 Ignavibacteriaceae bacterium | reverse complement strand
TCCTTTGATGCTTCTTTAGACAATTCTTCATTGTCCTGCTTCTCCATCTGTTCCTGAAGTTTTTTCATCTCTTCATTCGGCATATCTTTTAATTGATTCATCTTTTCAGCAAGTTCATCCATCTTTTCTTTCAGACGGTCAAGCTCTTTGGAAATTTCTTCCTGCTTTTTTGCTAATTCATCAGATTGCTTCTGATCAGCAAGATTACTTTTATTTGTTTGCTCATTTAATTCATTTTGTTTTTGCTCAATGTTTTCAGTCCGTTTAATCAATTCATCCATCTTTTGTTCAATTTGAATTCGTTTCAACAAATTCATAGTTCTTTCTATGCTCTTTTTGAATTTCTCCTCATCCATTTTCATATTATTCATTGCGTTTTGGGTCTGATCACGATTCATTTTTTGAAGCATATCCTGCATTTGCTGCATTGCTTTTTTCATCTCATCGCTTGTCATCTCATCCATTAGTTTTTGAAGATCCATATACTTTTTAAGTGTTTCTTCAGATAATAAATTATTTTGTTGAAGTTCATTTTGCATCTGTTTAAGATTTTCACTAACGCTTTCCATCTTCTCCTGAAGTTTTTCAAACTTATCAAGTGCCTGCTCTATTTTTTCTTTTTCTTCCCAGGTTAGTTCAGGTTTATCTTTCTTTAAATCTTTGTCGATCTTTTCCAACTCTTGTTTTAAATCCTCGGCTTCTTTTAATGTCTTTTCCATATCATCCTGCACATTTTCCTGGGTCTTATCAGCATTTGCAAGAATCTCATCTAGTGATGGAACACGAACATTTATTAATTGTGTCTTTGCAGATTTTGGTCCGCTTACATTATCATTATCAAAAACTTCCAGATAAAAAGAGTAAACATCATTAACAGCCGGATGCAATTGGGTTAGATTCCAGATATAATCAACTATCTGTTCTTTAGATTTTTTATCAATAATTATTTCAGTAGTTGAAAATTTTTCTTGTGCTGGTTCGTAACGTGATGAACTTAGTTTGTAATTAAGGTTTAATTTTGAAAAACCGTAATCATCATTAATCTTAACTTCTATGGAAACCCGATTGTCGTTTGCAAGACTGATATCCTGATTGGGATAATTTAATTCAATTGAAGGATATGAATCGTATAAAGCTTTAACAAAATATTTTACAGGCTGCAGATTGTCATTCCCGGCTAAATCTTCAACAATTATTGAGTAAGAATTATCTTTGGTAACTCTGAATGAACCATTTGCAAAATTGTTTTGTACATCCAATTTAACTTTTGTGCTGTCATCAAACTCAATATAAGCTGATTTTAATTCTTTGTTAGACAATAAACTTATATCAACTCTACTTCCAACTAAAGCTGAAATATTTCCGTTATCCTTTTGCTGTAAAACCGGAATATTTGAGTAAGCAGGAGAATTAACTTTTACATCAAAAGAACGCATAACCGGATGATCAATAACTTTAATCGTGTAGTCATCACTTTTTATATTATCTGCAAAAGCAAAATAATATAATGATGATCTGATTTGCGGAATTGTATAATTATAATTCCCAAGTGAATCTTTTTTAAGTTCAATTTGCTCATAGGTAGTTTGGGATTCTTCACGGGTCTTTAAGTATATTTTACCGGGACTTTCACCTTTAACACGAACGATAAAATTTATACTTTCGCCTTTTGTTAACTCAGCATTACCGGGATAAACTTCAAAATAAAATTTTGCTGGAGGAATAAATTCTTTGTTAAAGTTTATAAGTCTATTTGATGCAGCAAACAAACCGGGCACGAACGAAAAAATCAAAAAAGCAAAAACAGAAACTGAAATAAAATATTTTAACAGATTTTTAACTTTGCTAAAATCTACTATAGAATCAAACTGTAGTGGTTTAGCTCTATCATAAACATTTTTAAATGCTGCATCCAACAAAGAAATAGAGTAGAGAGAATTGTTTTTATCTGTTGAAATAAGCTGCATTGCGTTTAGAAGATCATCTTTAATATCAGAAAAATGTTTTCCCACTTTAGTTGCAGAATAAAAGTAATCCCATTTTTTAAATACATCAAAGTATTTTAACAAAGGTAGTATTATTAAATAGCTTATTGAGCCAATCGTAACAATGACAAAAAGAAAAAATAAAATAGTCCTGGTTGTTGAACTGGAATAAAATAAAAACTCAAAAAGACTCAGAGCAGTAAATAAAGATATGATGATTATTATTGTCAAAAACAATCCTGTAAGTAAAAGTGCCAGGTACTCTTTCTTAATCAAGGATTCAATTTTTATTAATATTTCTTTATAAAAACTTGTATTCATTTATTTACTTAAAGCATAAATAATAATATTAGTTCCAAACTTTAGTGCTTCTTCTCTTTTGTCTGGAGGATCGTTGTGGACTTCAGGATCTGCCCAGCCATCACTTGGATTAGATTCATAAGTATACAACACAGCTAATCGTTCTCCAATAAATATTCCAAATGCCTGGGGTGTTTTTTTATCATGTTCATGAGTTTTTGGTGTTCCATTTTCAAACTTATAAAAGATATTAAAAATCTTATTACTAAAAGGTAATTCCAAAAAATCTTTATCCGGAAATACTTTCTTCATTTCTCTTCTTATTGCTTTGTCTAAACCATAATCATCATCAATATAAAGAAATCCACCATTCTCCAGATACGTCCTTAACCTCTTTGCTTCATCTGCCGAGAAAACAACATTTCCATGTCCTGTTAAAAATAGAAAAGGATATGAAAAAATTTCATCCGATGCGATATCAACAAACTTATATTCAGCATTAACTTTTATATTTGTATGAGCCCCAACAAATTTGAGAAGATTCACTTCCGCGGACGGATCATTATACCAATCGCCTCCTCCGCTGTATTTAAGTCTTGCTATTTGAAATCCATTTTCAGTTTGCGCAAATACCGGAAGTAAATTTGCCAGGATAATGAAAATCGATAATATTTTTAATAGGTTTAACTGCACAAAATTAAATTATTTATTGGTTGCACTAAATTCAATGTAAGAATTATTCGTAAATCGATGCGTAAGCTAAATTTTATTTATATATCAATAATACTTGTTTTATTTTTCTTTGGCTATTACTATTTCCGGCTTGATGATACTTATATTTTTTATAAATATGCAAAAAACATAGCTGAAGGTAATGGTTATGTTTTTAATTTTGGTGAAAAAGTAAATGCAACTACCTCTCCGCTTTACACTTTAATATTAGCATTCATTTACTGGATGGTCAAATCCTTTTTTAGTGATAGTTTTGTGATCATTGGAAATCTTGTATCCATCGCATCTATTATTTTAATTCTTTATTCAATGCAGAATATTTTAAAAGATGATACAAAGTTCTACTGGTTTGCATCTGTGTTTTTGGCTATGCCTTTGTTAAAATTTGGTTTTGGAATGGAAACACATTTAAACATTGCAATAATTACTTTATCAGTATTATTGTACACAAAACACAAATATTTACTATCGGCTGTATTTGTAGCCCTTTCAGTATTGGCAAGATTCGATTCAATATTGTTTGCAGTAATTCTTTTTCTGCACTTCATTATAAAAAATAAAAAATTTCCACCTATAACCGCGGTAATTATTTTTATCGCGATTGTTTCATCATGGTTTATTTTTAGTAAGTTTTATTTTAATGCTTACCTGCCAACAACAATTAGTGCAAAACTTTCGCAAAGTGATTTAGGTTTATTTGGATCCGGTTTAATATTTCTAACAAATAGTGTAAGAGTAATTCCGGGAGGTTTTCTAACTGTAAGTTCAATTATAGTTATGCTACTATTTAGCTCGATTTATATTTATAAAAAACGAATTAATATTTTTAAGAATGATGGAATACTTTTATTACTAATATGGTCTGTATCATTATTTATAACTTATGCATTTATTATAAATGCCCCTCCTTATCAATGGTATTATACTCCATTCGCAATTCCTGTGGCAATCCTATCGGCAGTTTCTTTGTCTGATATGATTAAAAAAATTAAGTGGCAGAACATAGTATTCACATTTTTATTTATTTCTGCGTGTGTTTTACCGGTTAAAAATATAATGCAAGGTTACAATCCTAAGTACAAAAATTTTATCAGGGTGGCTGAGTGGCTTAACAATAATGCTTCAAAGGGTTCCTTGCTGGCGGTAGATGATATCGGGATACTTGGTTACTATTATAAGAATGGGAAAGTTATCGATGCACTTGGATTGATAAATCCTGAGGTTTCAAAACACTTATCCAAAAAAGATTTTGATTGGTTTTTAAATCATTTTAAACCGGAATTTATAGCGCATGAGTATCCTAAAATTCAATTACATTTAAGGGGAAATGAAAAGATTTTTTGGCAACATTATCAAGCGATAAAAATATATGAATCAAGAGGTGAAAAGATTGCCATTTATAAAAGGATAACTACAAATATTTAATTATCTATTTATGGAAAGTTGAAAATATGCCCACAAAATATTGGCTTGTAAAATCTGAACCGAACAATTTTTCTTTTGATGATTTAAAGAAAAGTAAAAACCAAACTACTTATTGGGATGGAGTTAGGAATTACCAGGCAAGAAATTTTTTACGTGATGAAATGAAAAAAGGTGATCAGGTTTTGTTTTATCACAGCAACTCTGATTCACTTGCAGTGATGGGAATTTGTGAAGTTGTTAAAGAAGGTTATCCGGATCATACTCAATTTGATCCTGATAATGATCACTTCGATCCTAAAGCTGATCCCAAAAAACCAACGTGGATTATGGTTGATGTAAAATTTGTTAAAGAATTTAAAAATCCTGTTACACTTGATTCGATCAAATCAAATCCCAAATTAAAAAATATGAAACTGATTGCACGTGGTAACAGGTTATCTGTTATGCCTGTTACTAAAGATGAGTTTAATGAAGTAGTAAAAATGGGAGAGAAAAAATAAAAAGTTTCCAGGCTGTAGCTTCCGGCTTTATTTTATTTCGGCGGACAGGCACTTGGGAGAGCAAGACTTTCAAGTAAGTATCATTGTCAGTCTGAGCCCTGCCTGTCCGGCAGGCAGGTTGTCGAAGACTGACTTTGTCAAATGAAATCACCTTTCGACAGGCTCAGGGTGACACAATTAATTTCTTTCGAGATTGCTTTATCGACAGGTTCTAAAATATTTACAAATAATATTCGGGGCTGTAGCTCAGTTGGGAGAGCGTCCCGATTACATCGGGAAGGTCGTCGGTTCTTATAATTTTCTAAAATAAACATTCGGGGCTGTAGCTCAGTTGGGAGAGCGGTTCGTTCGCAACGAACAGGTCGTCGGTTCGATCCCGATCAGCTCCACAAAAATTAAACTTCTTTCACCATTAAAAAATGCGGAATGCTTCCAAACAAGGTGTGTGATGGTTTAACAACTTTATAACCATTTCTTTCATAAAACTTAACTGCGTTATCACGAGCGTGAAGAATTATTTTCCTTGCCCCTTTTTCAATAGCAATTTTTTCTAATTCTTTAATTATGATTGCACCAATTCCTTTACCACGCCATTCTTCCTCAACAGCCATAGATCGGATTTGTGCTTCTGTCTTAGAATTGAAATGAACTCTGCCAACTCCGATTGGGATTCCATCAACTTCACAAACCATAATTGGAAAAGCTTTGGATTCAAGTTCATCAACTTCACTTCCTTTTGGTTGATTCCACGGCGCACGAAGAATTCGCCATCGCAGATCTCTGTATCGTTCAAATTCTTCCGGAGTTTGCGGCGGACGAACAATCATTCATTCTCCAATAAATTATCATCATCAATATCAGCACGATTAAGAATTGCCGGAGGTAAAGTTTTGCTCGCTTTTGCACCAAGCCTTTTAATTTTTTCAGAACGACTGATAAGATTTCCTCTTCCATCAGTAAGCTTATTCATTGCTTTATCATAATTATCTTTTGCAGAAACCAAACCTTTACCAACAGAAATCAGATCATCAACAAAAGCTGTAAACTTATCGA
>DASVGS010000311.1:0-3948 GCA_036379435.1 Ignavibacteriaceae bacterium | reverse complement strand
AAAGTAAAATTGAGTTTGGTTCATAACCAAGTTCGATCAGTCTAGCAACACGGTAAACAAGTGTTCTTGTTTTACCTGTTCCTGCACCGGCAATTATCAAATAGCATCCATTAACCGCAGAAGCCGCTTCAAACTGCGAAGCGTTGAGTTCCTCCTGGTAATTAATTGTAAAACGGGTCTCGTCAGTAGTTTGAGCAAGACCCGTTTGTGATAATCTTTTTAGTGTATATTTTTTTTGATTCATCTACGCAGTGCTTTTGGCTTTCCTAAAATTTCAGAAAATAAAATATACTCTCTAACAGTTCTGGGATTTTTTAATTTACGGTTAAATTCCGTTACTGCTGCTCTTTGCTGCTTTGGCCCCGCTAAAACCCGCTCAAATTCTTTAGCCTGCTCTTCGATTTTTGGATTTATAATTTTTGGTTGTGCCTGTCTGTCAGTAAGAGTCCTTCTGCTAACATTTTTATTATCATAAGTTTCTCTGGAACCAATAGGCCTCATATCCTCTACATTTCTCTGCATCCTTTTATCAACAACAAGATCAAGATCTTTATCTTCAATTTTGGTTGACTCATAAACGTCGTAAGGATCAACCTGTTTTTGCTTTTGCGGCGTGGGAGTTTTAATCTCACCCTTAAAAAGATTTTCAAGCTCGCGTAAAATATCGTACTCATCCTGCTTTTGAGAAACCGCCACTCTATCGACATCGCTTTGCTGTTTTGGATAACTTACAGCATCCGGCTGTTTTGCTTTTGGCAAAGGATTTTGCTTCGGCGGCTCTTTCTTTTTAAAGAAAGAGCTTAAGAAGCTAAAAATTATAATACCCCAGATGAGGTATTGAAATAAATCATCCATCAGATTTTTTCTTCTCTTCAGGTTGAGCTATTGATGTTCTCATTTCTGTATCAGCCTGAACATTTTTTAGATTGTAATAATCCATAACGCCAAGTTTTCCATTTCTAAATGCGTCTGAAATTGCTCTCGGAACTTCGGCTTCAGCCTCAACGACTTTAGCTTTCATCTTGGCAACTTCAGCAATATTTTCCTGTTCAGTTGCAACTGCTGCAGCACGTCTTTCTTCAGCTTTTGCACGTGCAACTTTTAAATCAGCTTCTGCCTGATCAGCCTGAAGAATCGCGCCTATATTCTGACCAATATCAACATCCGCAATATCAATTGAAAGTATCTCGAAAGCAGTACCACTGTCTAAACCTTTTGCCAAAACTGATTTTGATATCTTATCCGGATTTTCAAGAACATCTTTGTGAGAAGCACTCGATCCAATTGTTGAAACAATTCCCTCACCAACTCTTGCAAGAATTGTTGCTTCGCCGGCACCTCCTACTAATCTTTCAATATTTGCACGAACAGTTACTCTGGCCATCGCTTTTAATTGAATACCATCTTTTGCAACGGCAGAAACCATCGGAGTTTCAATAACTTTAGGAACAACAGACATTTTAACTGCTTCAAGTACATCTCTTCCTGCAAGATCTATTGCAGTGGCACGCTCAAAAGTTAATCCAAGGTTTGCCTTGTCTGCAGATATCAATGCGTTAATTACTTTTGTAACATTTCCACCCGCAAGATAATGTGCTTCAAGTTTTGCCTGTTCTACAGTTAATCCAGCCTTTGTAACTGTTATCATATTTCTAACAATTAACACTGGCGGAACTTTTCTTAACCTCATCCCAATAAGATCTCGAACTATTTTTACTCTTACACCTGAGAAGTAAGCAGTAATAAATAATCCGAGTGGAACGAAATAAAGAAAAAGAATTAAGAATAAGGCAACCGCAATAATTATTACGATTGATAATCCTGTTAATGCTTCCATCTATACTCCATTATTTTTTATTTTAAATTGCTGTGTGATAACATTAAATTTGATTTAGATTGCCGGTATTTCTGCCTATTTGACTTCAATTAAGTTTTAATGACATGAATTCTATCATTTTAGCAGAAAAAAATTTCTTTCTGATTGGAAATTATGGAAAATTTTAACCAAATGTACTGGCATTCGAATTGAATCTTTTAAAGTTAAATTTTCAGGCTAAACAGTTAATTAATCTTTGATTTATGGCTGGCTTGATATAAGGTTACACTTATTGTTATATTTAAATAGTGAAACGAATTAAGAGAATAATTTGTTTTACTTTTAATCAAATTAAGGAGTTATATGGACGGAAATTTCTCAGATAGATTGCAGGATGTAATTAGACTTAGCAGAGAAGAAGCTTTAAGATTGGGGCATGATTATATAGGTACAGAACATCTGCTGCTCGGAATTATTCGTGAAGGGCAGGGTGTAGCTGTTAGAATTTTAAGAAATCTGGATTGCGATCTTTTAAAACTTAAAAAAGCTATTGAAGATACTGTTAGAACCTCGGGCGGAACTTTAACGATTGGTAATATTCCGCTTACAAAACAAGCAGAAAAAGTTTTAAAGATTACTCAAATCGAATCAAAAATTTATAAGGCAGATGTGATTGGTACGGAACATCTTTTATTATCTCTTTTAAGAGATGAAGATAACATTGCCACACAAATTCTACATCAGTTTAATGTTACTTATGATTCAGCACGATCTGAACTTAACTCTATGCTAAGTTCAAAAAATCCAAAAGATGCTAATCAAAAAGTACCCCCAATGATGGATAAAAAAAATGATAAAACTAAAACTCCGGTGCTAGATAATTTTGGTCGTGATCTTACAAAATTAGGACTTGAAGAAAAACTTGATCCGGTGGTTGGCAGAGAAAAAGAAATTGAGCGGGTTGCACAAATACTAAGCAGAAGAAAAAAGAATAATCCTGTTTTAATTGGAGAACCCGGTGTTGGTAAAACAGCAATTGCAGAAGGTCTTGCACTTAGAATAATTCAGAAAAAAGTTCCCAGAACTTTGCAGGATAAACGTGTTGTAACTTTAGATCTTGCAGGACTTGTAGCCGGAACCAAATATCGCGGACAGTTTGAAGAAAGAATGAAAGCTTTGATGAACGAACTTGAAAAAGCTGAAGATGTAATTCTTTTTATTGATGAGCTACATACAATAGTTGGTGCAGGCGGTGCAAGCGGTTCTCTTGATGCATCAAATATGTTTAAACCTGCTTTGGCACGGGGTGATATACAGTGTATCGGTGCCACAACATTAGATGAATACAGAAAATTTATTGAGACAGACGGTGCACTTGACAGAAGATTCCAGAAAGTAATGGTTGACCCGCCTACTTATGATGAAACATTACAAATACTTGAAAATATAAAGTTCAAGTATGAAGAACATCATCGTGTAAGATATTCTAAAGAAGCAATTCAGACAGCTGTTAAACTTAGTAATCGTTATATAACTGATCGGCATCTACCAGATAAAGCAATAGATGTGATTGATGAAGCAGGTTCAAGAGTTCATATGGGCAATTTTGAAGTTCCTCAGAATATACTGGATCTTGAAGAGGAAATTGAAGGTGTAAAAAAGGATAAAGCACGCGTTGTTAAAATGCAGGATTATGAAGAAGCTGCAAGACTGCGCGATAAAGAACGCAATCTTTTATCTGATCTTGAAACTGCAAAACGTGAATGGGATACCAGAACCAGAGATATTGTTCACGATGTAAGTGAAGAAGATATTGCCACTGTTGTTGCAATGATGACAGGTATTCCTGTTAATCGTATTGCTCAAACCGAATCTGAAAAATTATTAAAAATGGCAGATGCTTTAAAGCAATCTATAGTTGGACAGGATGAAGCAGTTCAGAAACTTACAAAAGCAATTCGCAGAACAAGAGCAGGATTAAAAAGTCCTAATCGTCCAATTGGCAGTTTTATTTTTCTTGGACCTACAGGTGTTGGTAAAACAGAATTGTGTAAAGTGCTTGCAAGATATTTGTTTGATAGCGAAGACGCACTGGTTAGAATTGATATGAGTGAGTATATGGAAAAGTTTTC
>DASVGS010000310.1:0-6987 GCA_036379435.1 Ignavibacteriaceae bacterium | reverse complement strand
TTTAATAAATTGAAAAAAGTATGTCATTGCGAGGAACGAGAGTGACGAAGCAATCTTTATTATAGATTGCTTCACCCCGATAGAATCGGGGATTCGCAATGACTAAGGAGAAAAATAATGGACATAACATTAATAATAGCAGTAGCCACAATGGGCGGACTTGGGTTTATCTTTGCAGGTGCTTTGGCTTTTGCTGATAAAAAATTGCGCGTTGAGGAAAATCCTAAAATAGCCGAAGTGAATGACGTATTGCCAAATGCAAACTGCGGTGCATGCGGTAACGCCGGCTGTTATGATTTTGCAGTTAAAGTTGTCAATGGTGAAGCAAAAATTAGTGGCTGTCCGGTTGGTGGACAGGAAGTTGTTGATGAGATTGCAAGAATTCTTGGGATGGAAAGCGCTCAAAGTGTGAAACTGGTTGCACGAATTCTCTGTAATGGTGGAAATGTGGAAGCTGTTAAAAAAGAAGGCGTTGAATATCTGGGTCCTCAAAGTTGTGCAGTAAAAACTATTGTCGCCGGTGGAGATAAAATGTGTTTGTATGGATGTCTTGGCGGCGGCGATTGTGTGGATGCTTGTCAGTTCGGTGCAATCTTTATGAATGAGAACGGATTGCCAACTGTTGTTGAAGAACTTTGTACAGGCTGCGGTCAGTGTGTTGATGCTTGTCCACGCGGAGTAATTGAAATTCATCCTGAAGATAGAGAGTTATTTGTTTTCTGCAAAAATCATGACGATCCAAAGAGATCTAAAGAAGTTTGCAACGTTGCCTGTTTTGGCTGCGGAATTTGTGCACGTAAATCTGATGGCTCAATAGAAATGAGAGATTATCTGCCGGAAATAGATTATTCAAAATTAGATTTAAGCAAAATTCCGATTGATAAATGTAAAACCGGTGCCATCAGATTAATTCATCCTGAAAAAGCAGCTGAGTTATTAAAAGAAGAAAACATTGAAGTAAAAGTAAATTGATTTAAATAGTCATTCCGAACCAGTTTCGGAATCTACTCTATTCATAATAAGATCCTGAAACAAGTTCAGGATGACAAAAAGAATAATGTACAAAGAAGAACTTTACGAAGACGGAATAGTTAAAGAATCAAAAAACGGTTTGGCAACTATCATCATATCAGATTCTGATCATTGTGAAGAGTGCTCTGCAAAACTTTACTGTAAACCGGGCAACTCAAATGAAAGAAGTCTGACAGCAGCTGACCCTTATGGAGTTAATCCCGGCGATAAAGTGCGTGTTACCATTAAAGGCAGTAAAATTCTTTCCGCAGCATTTTTGTTGTATGGAGTTCCATTAATACTGTTAATTGGCGGGTTATTTTTAGGAATGCAAATCTTTAGTAACAATAAAGAATTGTTTTCAACTCTGTTATCAATTGGATGTATTTCATTTTATATGTTATTTGTTTATTTCTTTTCACGGAAAAGTAAACAAAATACTGCATCATATCCCGAAATCGTTTTTGTAAACACACCTAAGCTCTGATAGTTTTTTACCTGCAAAATATTCCTTGCTATAAGACAAGTTATTTTAATATATTCATTCGAGCATAATTCCATTCATTTGTAAAATTTAGTTTTTAATAACTTTGTTATAATTCCGGATCTTAACTAACAACTAATAGAAGGTGTCGTTATGAAAAATTTCGTGTCCATGTTATTCCTTTGTTCATTTCTTGTGTTGCCATTATCAGCAAATGTAAAATTTTCTGGAGATGAACCTGTCTTTGTAAAAGAATTTATTGGTCAGATGGATTTTGTTAAAGGAAGATTGATGCAGCTTGCTGAAGCAATGCCCGATGAGAAATATAATTGGACTCCGGCAGAAGGAGTTAGAACCGTTGGAGAAGTTTATGTTCATGCAGCTGAAGCTAATTTTTATCTTGTGACTGTAATGATGGGAACAAAGCCGGATATGAATCAGAAGAAAAGTGATACCGATAAAAAAACTGCATTGGCAATGATTGAAAAATCAATTGATGCGGTAAAAGAAGCAGCAGCCAAATTAACAGAAGATGATCTTAACAGAGAAGTGGAAGCTTTTGGAATGAAATTTTCTTTGCGGAATTTTATGATTACAATGCTTAATCACAATCACGAACATTTAGGGCAATCAATTGCTTATGCCAGAATGAATGGTGTTGTTCCACCATGGAGTATGAAAGAATAGGTTATCGTTAACGTTGCCTAATATTTAAATATTAAAAATGGGACACTGAAAAAATCAGTGTCCCAATTAAAATTAATTAAGTTTATTTATTTCTTCTTCAAGCTTATCTACTAAAAGACTAAACTGTGAGATAACTGCTTTAATAGTTTCCGGCTGTGTTAAATCAACTCCGGCATTTTTTAATTGCGCCATCGGGTAATCACTACCTCCCGATTTTAATAATTGGAGATATTTATCTAAAGCTTCTTTTCTCTCTGCTTCGGTTCCCGTGTTAATATTTTTGTATATCTGGGCAGAAGAAGCAAAGCAAGTTGCATATTGATAAACGTAAAATGGTGTTCTGAACATGTGAGGAATGCGGGCCCATACACGATTTATGAATTCATCCTTTTCAACTGAGTCTCCATAATATTTGTCATAAAGATCCGTCATTATTTTAGTTAAAGTTTCTGCAGTAACTGATTCATTTTTTTCAACCAATGTATGAACCTGAAGTTCATAATCTGCTAACAATGTTTGAAAATAAAACGTACCTGTTATTCCCTGAATAGCCTGTTGAAGTAAGTTTATTCTTTCCTTTGGATCCGTAGTTTTTGAAAGCATATAATCGAGCAATAACCTTTCATTAAATGTTGAGGCCACTTCTGCAACAAAAATAGTATATGAGGATGTTGAAAAAGGCTGACTTTCCTGTGAGTACAGCGTATGCATTGTGTGGCCAAGTTCGTGTCCGAGAGTAAAAACATTATCCAGCGTACCGTTATAATTCATTAACATAAATGGGTGAACACCATAAACTCCTGCTGAATAGGCTCCGGCACGTTTACCTTTATTTTCAAAAACATCTATCCAACCGCCTTTAAGTGCACCTGTTATTTTTTCTTTATAATCATTTCCAAGCGGAGTAATGGAAGCAAGTACCAATTCTTTTGCTTCATCATAAGGATAAGTCTTCAAATAGTCTGTCAAAGGAATAGATCCATCAAAACTGTAATACTTATCCAGCTTAAGTAATTTTTTTCTTAAGCGATTGTATTTTTGAAGCGGTTCGGTATTGGCTTTAACCGTATTTACAAGGTTTTCATAAACTGCTGCAGGAATGTTGTTTGCATCCAGCACTGCTTCCAAAGAAGAGTTATATCCTCTTGCCCTTGCTGTGGCCCAATCACTTTGGCAAATAGCTTTGTAAATTGATGCATAAGTATTCTCATTTTTCTTAAATACTCCGTAGTGGGCTTCGTACATTTTTTTTCTGTCTTCCTGATTATGATTTGTTGCAAGCACAAGTCCATAATTTCCATAAGTAGCTTGAACTGAATCGCCATTAGATAACTGAACAGTTGGAAAATCTACATCAGCAGTAGTAAGGTTGGAATATATTTCGCCGGGTGCACTATTGACCCGGGAAAAATAAGATAAAAGTTCTTCCTTATCAGAAGTTAAAACATGCTTTTGCTGTCTAAAAAGATCTTCAATTCCAAAACGATAAGGATTAAATGCAGAATTCTCATCAAGCCATTTTTTCATAGTATCCCATGGAATTTCAAGCATTTCCGGATTTATCCAGGAGGTAGCAACACCAAATTCCGCAAACATCGATTGCACTTTTTGCAATTTTGCTCCAACCTGCTGATCACGTGTGTCAAGATCACGCATAAGCTGCGGGTATCTGTAAACTTTGTATGATAAAATTCCAAGTTCATCATTTAATTTTTGAACAGCCAATAAATTTTCCGAGCTTTGTTTCAGCTTTCCTTTATAAGAAACAATTTCATCCATCATACTTTTTATTTTTGTCATATCGTTCTCCCAATCAGACCAACTGGAATAGATATCATTTAAACTCCATTTAAACTCAGCAGGAATTTCATCTCTGCTCTCATATACCTTTTGTGCAAAAGCACCTTCTACAAACAAAAAAGACACGAGCAACATCAAAAGAAATTTAGCCATAATAATTCTCCGTTTTTATGTTTTATTATTTATTAATTAAGATAAAATCTTATCGGATAGTTTTCAAAAAAATATAAGTCTAAATCAGTATTTTGTGGATTAATGGTTGAATAACAAGATCAAAGGATTACAATGCGTCCTTGAAAACTGTTACTTCATTGAAATTTTAATTCCGCTCACCTTAAGAATACTTACTAAAAGTACAAAAACACCAATCCACTGAACAGGAGAAAGGATATTACCATGAACAAAATATTCAAGTATTACAGCCGTTAATGGAAAAGCAAGTTCACAAATAGAAGCTACTGAAGCTGAAATTCTTTTTAATCCATAATAGTAAAGAAAGATTGCCGCTCCACCTGTTGTAAAAGCTATTATTAAAAAAATAATTATTTGATTAGTTGAAATATCTGTAATCCTAAAAATATCTCCGGTGGTAGTTGCAATTATTATCATTATTATAGATGAGAATAAGAACCTTAAGTAAGTTCCCATTTCGTAATCAACATTTCTTAATGCTCGTTTGCTAAGCACAGTTGATGAACTGAAGCTTAATGCCGCAAGTAGTGCAAATAATGCTGCAATTGTTGTTTTATCACCTGTAGAAAAATTAGGCAGAGTGGTTCCAAAAGTCATAAAGTAGGCTCCAACAATTGCTAACCCCGACCATAGAAAAAATTCTTTGGGTAATTTTTCTTTTAATAAAAGTGTGGCAAGTAAAATTGCAAACACCGGCTGAAGTTTTTGCAAGAGTATGACAACGGAAAGATTAACAAAGTTAACATAAAAAAGAGCTTTGGTTATAGCCATAGTACCAACTGCTCCGCCAAGCAAGGCAACACCAAAAAATGCAAGCCAGTCTTTTTTATTTAAATGCTTTAACAAGAACAATTTTTTTATAAAGAAAGGAGTAAGCAAAACTCCAACTATTGTGCTTTCAATAAGTACAACAAGCGGCACTGGCAAGCTGTACAGAGCGGGGCGTAAAACTATTCCGTCTACAGCCCAAAGACTTGCAGCAAATATTACTAATGATGATGCGAAAAATTTGGAATCACTTTTATTAATCACGGTTTTCTGTTTTTAACTTTCTTGTCGGAATAATATCCAACTTAATCTTTAAAACAAAAATATATGCGGCTATTACAATTGTAACTGAATTGGCAATTATTATCGGATAAGATAAAATTAATATTCCATACCAAAGCCAAAGTATAAACCCGGCATTAAGTAAAGAAAACATTCCAAGCGAAATATCTTTTGTATGTTTTGTTTTGTATACTTTTAATGCCTGGGGAATGAATGCAATAGTTGTACAAAATGCTGCAAAATAACCTAAATATAATTCCATATCTCTGTGTTTTATTTGAGGCGTAAACTTATGAATAAAAGCAGAATAATTTTAAGAAATATTGGATTAATAATTGTTTTACACACTAAATCATCTTTAATAGTACTTGGTAAAATTTACCAATTTCTTGTTAGCTTAAGCCATTTTGTCCTTGTGAGATTTGAAAAATCTTTAATATTCTAACTAGTAAAATGGAATAATAATTGCACAATTTTTATAAAAATAAACAATTGAATTTGTTGAAGGCATCCTATTATATTTTTAATATAATCATAACTTCATCAAATACTTTTTATAAAAAACCAATTTGAGGCAATACGTGCAAGAGCAATTAACCAAAGAAACAATCAACGGTAATTTTACCGGCGATTTTGAATCAGAGATTGAAACTCCCAAAAGTAACGCAATAATTCCTAATGAACTTCCAAACTGGAACAAAGCAGAAGTATCATTACAAAATAAACTTCAGTTTGTTTTAAGACGAGTAAATCTCACCAAGTCATTACTGGATGATGAAGTTTCAAAATGGATTAATGCATCTAATGAATCGTACGAACTTTCTTCATTAAGAACATATCTACTTTTAAGCTGCATTAATATGATTGGTGAAATTCGTCGTGCTGAAAACCCAATGACATTTTTAGCATGGCTCGATACAAGTAATTCTCTAACTACAAGAAGCATTAGAGAAGAATCCATTAACAAAGTCATAAACTCTTTAGGAGTTGTTGATGATCAGAAGAAAGCTGTTAAATTAATTAAATCAGTTTTTGCTCAATACAGATTGACCAATTCAGTGGATTCAAATTATTTTCTATTTTTTACTGATGCGCTTGATATCGAGACGCAAAGCTGGATAGTCACAAATACCTGGATCTATCAGGATAATCCATTAGAAAAATGGGCGAATCTTCAAAATGTTAGAGAGGGATATTCAAACTTAACTTCTGCAGAAAATAAAAGATTGACGAATGCCCGTAAAAGATGGGATAGCTTAGATACAAATCAGAGATTATTTGAGGTGTCCCAGTTTCTGGAATTTTTATTCAACCAATATAATCTATGCCAGGTAAATTCTCCTGTAAAAATGGATAAGGATCCTGTGGCAAAAGTATGGAAAGATATTGATCAGGCCGTTAGCGATTACAAAGTTAATTACTTGTCTAACTCATTATTTAATCATATTGGATCTGATGGACAAAAATTCAAATTCAATGAAGTGCGTTGTGTTTTTAAAGAAGAAGAGCTTATTGTTTTTGAAGGAGATGTTAGAGAAAAGGACAGAGAGCTGTGGTTAAAACGTCTTTCAGAGTGGTTAAAAACTAAAATAGATTCGGAAAATGTACGTGGTGAAACCATCTTTTTAAGCCCTAAAAATCAGGCTCTGGTGCTTTCCGGAGAAAATCTTGAAACTTTACTTGAACGATGGATTGATGTGGGAGTTAAAAATCTATTGGATAAAAAATAATTATTCATCTTATTTCCATAAAAAAACCATGGT
>DASVGS010000309.1:0-3030 GCA_036379435.1 Ignavibacteriaceae bacterium | reverse complement strand
CTTAATACTTTTGATGTTAAAGTAGCTGGTGCGTCATTCTGCCTAAAACCGGGTGAGGCATATTTTGTTGCAACTAATCCTTTTGAAAATGACGGTGGACTTTTTGATACTACTTTTAACAATAGATTACCCATTTCTGTTTTTATAAAACATTTCAAAAAAATATTTGAGAATGCTGGTATAAAAAAAGTCTGCCAGAATGGAAAGTATGATATTGCTGTTTTGAGAAGTATTGGAATTGAAGTAAAGAACTTTTTTTTCGATACAATGCTGGCAAGTTATGTTCTGGATGCTGATCAAAAGCATGGAATGGATGATCTGTCTGAAAAATATCTCAACTATAAACCAATTCCTTTATCAGATTTAATTGGGATAAAAAAAGATCCCTCTAAAATTTTTGAAACAGAATTAAATGCCCTTTCAAATTATGCTGCAGAGGATGCGGATATTACTTTTAAACTTTATGAAAAATTAGATGCAGAACTAAAAAAACAGCATATCGAAAAAGTAGCTTATGATATTGAATTTCCTCTCGTCCCTGTTTTGGAAGATATGGAAAATGAAGGAATCAAAATTGATATTCCGGCTCTTAACCAGTTCAGTAAAGATCTTCAAATTTTATTGGATAATTATACCTCAGATATATTTAAATCTTCAGGAAAAGAATTCAATATTAATTCCCCCAAACAACTACAGGAAATTTTATTCGATAAACTTAATCTTGCTACGGGAAGAAAAACTAAAACCGGATTTTCTACTGATGCGCGTTCATTAGAAAATCTGCGCGGTGAACATGAAATAGTTGATATGATTTTAAATTACCGCCAGGTATCAAAATTAAAATCAACTTATGCTGATGCGCTGCCAAATATGATTAATAAAAAAACCGGGAGAGTTCATACAAGTTTTAATCAGACTGTGGCATCTACCGGAAGACTATCGAGCAATGATCCAAATCTTCAAAACATTCCAATTCGAACAGAAATGGGAAAAGAAATTCGTAAGGCTTTTGTACCAAGAGACAAAAACTATAAAATCTTAAGTGCGGATTACAGCCAGATTGAACTAAGAATAATGGCTTCAATTTGTGGTGATGAGGCACTGATAAAAGCCTTTAGTGAAGGTGAAGATATTCATCGGAGTACTGCTGCACTGGTCTTTAAAGTTAAACCTGAAGATGTAACGCCGGATATGCGGCGCAAAGCGAAGGAGGTAAATTTTGGAATTCTTTATGGAATAGGTCCATTCGGATTGAAAACAAGATTAGGTGTAACCCAATCTCACGCAAAAGAAATTATTGAAACCTATTTTAATACATTTAAACGAGTTAGGGAATTTATGGATAGTTCTGTGAGATTTGCTCAAGAAAACGGCTACGCAGAAACTTTATCAGGCAGAAGAAGATATTTAAAAAATATAAACAGTAATAACAGAGTAGTAAGACAGTTCGAGGAACGTGTTGCAATAAATATGCCTATCCAGGGTACTGCTGCAGATATGATCAAGTTAGCGATGATTAATATTTATAATGAGTTAAAAAAGAAAAAAACAAAAACTAAAATGATTTTACAGGTGCATGATGAATTACTTTTTGATGCACATAAAGATGAGATAGATAAGCTGCTTCCCGTAATAAAAAAATTAATGGAAAACGCTTTACCATTAAAAGTGCCTGTTGTTGCAGAAACAGGAATCGGAGATAACTGGCTCGATGCTCACTAAATAGTTTAATGATAATCAGCGGTTATAAATTAGTGAACGGACAATGAAAATAAATCCATCTGAAATAAAAAAAATACTCTGCATCAAACCGCGCGGTATTGGAGATATAGTTCTATCTACTATAATTCTTGAAAATTTAATCGCACATTATCCTAATGTAAAGATTGACTATTTAACAGAAGATTTTGCAAAAAATGCTGTGGCAAATAATCCACTGGTAAATAAAGTGTTAACAATGCACAAAACAGAATTTCCGTTAATCGTTTCATATAGAATACGGAAAGAAAAATATGATATGCTGATTGATCTTTGGTCAAATCCACGGAGTGCACAGATTACATTTTTTTCTGGAGTAAAATACAGAGTTGGCTATGCTTATCGCGGCAGAAAATATGCATATAATATTTTAGGCACATCTGGTAAAGGAGAACATCATTCTGCTGAGCACAATTTAGAATTATTAAAACCGCTGGGTGTAAATATTATTTCAAAAAATATTCATTATGCTGTCGGATTAATCGACAAAAATTTTGCCGAAGATTTTTTTAATGAAAATAATATCAATAATAAAATGATAATAGGAATAATACCTGCCGGTGGATGGGAATCTAAAAGATGTGATAAAGAAAAATGGGTTGAAATCTCTAGTGCTGCAGTCAAAAAGTTCAATTGTAAAATATTGGTACTCTGGGGTCCCGGTGATGAAAGTGATGCTGAATATATAAAGTCCAATCTTGGTAATGATTGCATAATCGCGCCCAAATCAAGTTTAACACAAATGGCTGCACTTATTGCAAAATGCAAAATAGTCATTGCAAATGATTCAGGTCCGATGCATATTTCAGCCGCATTGGGAATACCGACATTAGGAATATTTGGCCCGACAAATCCAAAGGCTCACGGTCCCTACTCATCAAATTCTGATTATGTGATTAAAGAAGATCTGCATTGTATAATTTGTAATAAATTAATTTGCCCATATAAACATGAATGTATGCGGGAACTGCCGGTTGAAATGGTAATGAATAAATTAGAAATAATGAATCAAAAGATTTGATTATACTCTATTCTATTTTGAGGTTATTTGTCTGAGAAAACTTAAAAGTGCATCAGAATAATTTTTAAGCAAATAGTTTGACATTACATCTTTATAAGCATTGGCGGCAATTTCTTTAGAAAATGTCTTATCATCAGAAATTTTAAAGATTGCCTCTCTTAATTCTTCAGGTCCATTAATATTAAAAAGTAATCCGTTCTTTTTATTAACTATAAATTCATTGTTACCGGGAATATCTGAAGCAATAATAG
>DASVGS010000308.1:0-6852 GCA_036379435.1 Ignavibacteriaceae bacterium | reverse complement strand
CAACAATCTGAGTATAATTTGCACCGTTTATGAAAGGCTCTTTTAGCCGTGTCCATGTTAGCCCTGCATCGTTTGAAGCTTCAATTGCAACATAACCACCACCGCTGTTTGCTTTTTTTACCCATAAGGATACAAATGGATTTGGTGCATTGGTAAGATTCATAGTTCCTGACAATGTAAGATAATTATAGCTGCCGCCTGCAGGAGGCAATGCCCAAACCTGAGCGCCGCTGTAAGCGGTTGCACTTAAAATCTCCATTTGCCCGGCTATCCAATATTTATGAGAAACTGAATCTACTTCTGCATCATCGAATAGAGGTATGCCAAGCCCTTTTGTATTGTTATAAATTTCCACATCATCTAAATGCCATCCATCCAAATGTGTTGCACCGTTGGAAATTGTTTTAAATCTCACGTATGCAGCATTCACTTGTTTAATAGGAGTAAGATCAAATTCCCTGGATTCCCATTCGGTATTTGTATTTCCTGTAAACCCTGTAACTGTATTCCAGTTAAAATTATCTACAGAATATTCAATTACTCCATAATCAGCATTTGGCTCAAAGGCATATCTATGGTTAAATCTTAAAACTGGTCTTGGTACAGCCAAAGTATTAACCTGGAAAACAATTCGTCTATCCGCATTTGGCGGATAATTAGTTCCAGGACTATCCTCTAAAGCATGAGTTGCACTGTGTCCGGGATCTCCTGCATCATCTGTAGTAACTGCCCATGGTAAATCTGAGGCCCATCCGAAAGTATTTTCGAACGTTTGAACAAATGGTGCTGTTTGAGATATAACATTAAACGATGTTGATAGATCTGCTCTTTCTGATCCTTGATTTATAAACAATTGAGTATCACGCTCATATATCTTGGCATAATACATCGTATTCATAAATGTAAGATCAGTTAAAGTTGTTTCTATTGTAGCCTGGTTGAAAATATCAAAGACTTTTGTCTCGGTTCTGTTCTGCAGTGTATTATCAGAAAAATAATTATTTACCTGATTTTGATCTGTTGATAGAACTACTCTGTAATTTCCAAAATCCGTTGCGGAGGAAATTCCCCATCTAACTTTCATTCCATTATTAGTTGGAGTTAAAAGAGTTAGAGCTTTGGGTGTTGGGGCATTATCGATCAGAATATCATCAATGTAATAAGTTCCGCCTGATGGACCATAGCAGCCGATTCTTATTACAACATTGTTTTGTCTAAAGTTTGCAAGTGAAGCCTGGAACCAGGTATACTGCGTACCGTTAAAAAATGGTTCTGATAAATTAGTCCAGGTCTGTCCACCATCTCCGGAAGCTTCAAATCTAATATATCCGCCGCCGCCATCAGCTTTTTTAACCCAGAGAGAAATGTAAGGATTTGGTGCTCCTGATAAATTCATTTTACCAGAAAGAGTTAAATAATTGTATCCACCGCCGGAAGGTTTCAATGACCACACCTGTGCACCGCTATGTGCATTGGTAAGCTTTAAATCAAAACTACCGGGAACCCATGCATTAAGAGATGTGGTGTCAGTTTCTACATCATCAAAAAATGGGAATGCTTGATTTCTTGTATTGTTAAATATTTCAACGTCATCAATGCTCCAGCCATTTTGCTGGTTAGCACCATTTGAAGTAGTTCTAAATCTGATGTATCCTGTAGATTGAAGTTTAAGAACACCAACATCATATTTTCTGCTTTCCCATTCGCTGCCAGTATTACCGGTAAACCCATTTAGAGTTATCCAATTCAGATTATCTGATGAAATTTCAACTGAACCAAAATCTGCGCCTGTTTCAAAAGAATACTTGTGATTAAATCTTAATACTGGACGTGCTACTCCAGAAAAATTAACCTGCAATGTTAATCTTCTATCAGCATTAATTGGATAATTTCCTTGCGGACTATCTTCATAAGCATGAGTTGTACTATGACCCGGATCGCCGGCATCATCAGTTGTAACTAACCATGGCAGATCAGCAACCCAGTTGTATGAGCCTTCAAAGTTTTGTACAAACGGTGCGGTTTGCGGAGTTAAATTAAATGCAGTAGAAAGATCAGATCTATCTGAACCCTGGTTTACAAATCCCTGACTATCTTCTTCATATATTTTTGCATAATACAAAGTGTTAGCAAATGTAAGATCTGTAAGCAGAGTATCCAATTTTGTCTTTGTAAAGAAATCTAAAACCTTTGTTTCTGATCTTCCATTTACTGATGGAACTACATAAAAGTTGTTAACATCAGAAGTACTGGTTGAAATAACAACTCTGTATCTGTAAAAATCCAGTGCAGTAGATTGACCCCAGGTAATGTTCATTCCATTGTCTGTAGGACTTGCAAGCAACACAGTTTGTGGTACAGGAGCATTATCTATTAATATATCATCTACATAATAGGTGCCGCCGGAAGGAGCATAACCACCTATTCTGATAAGGACATTAGCCTGTCTGTAATTAAAAAGTGATGCCTGAAATCTTGTATATGCTGCACCATTAAAAAACGGTTCGAGTAAAGAAGCCCAACTCGATCCACCATCAGTGGAAACTTCCATTTTTACATAACCTCCTCCGCCATCAGCTTTTCTTGCCCAAAGAGAAATATAAGGGTTGGAAGTTGAAGATAAATCCATTGCGGATGAAAGAGTTATGTATTGATAAGATCCTGAAGCCGGAAGCATTGCCCAAACACGTGTACCGCTGTGTGCGGTTGCTTGTTGAATTTTCCAGATTGTAGTATCTCTTTGCCAATAAGTTGATGATGTTCCGGGATTTTCTACATCATCATAAAATGGAAATGAGACCTGAACTCCATTTGGGGAGTCAATATTAACAGACTGCGGTTTTATAATCCCACTGCTAAAGAGAAGAATTATAAAAAGAAATGATAGAACTCTTATCATTTTTGCTCCTTTGTACCTGTGGCCAGGTTTAATAAGTTTGATTAAAAATTAGTTATTCTACATAGCAAACATATTTCAGATTAGATGTTTGCGCTGTCGTAGTTGTGTCAATCTTTAGCGGAATTGTAGCAAAATCAGAATTTGAAGTGTTTTTACAATTTTTATTAACTAACTATTGCTATTGTTTAAATATTCGGATGGCAAACAATCAAACATTTGCTTGAATGCTTTTGTGAAGTGTGATGGACTGCTGAATCCAATTTCAAATGCAATTTGAGTAACCGATAATTTTTTTTCTAATAGAAGTGCTGCAGCTTTTTTTAGCCTGATGGTCCGGATAAATTCCCCGGTTGATTGTCCGGAAATATTTAGAATTTTTCTGTGTAACTGGCTCCTGCTTAAAAATATTTCTTTGGCAAACTTTTCAGAATCAAATTCAGGATCGGATATATATTTTTCTACAATATTAATTGCATTAACTATAAACTCCTGATCTGCTTTATTTGGTGTGAAATTTTCGGGTTTAATTCTGCTGCCTTTTCCAAATTTTTCACGAAGTAATATCCGTTGAGCTAAAATATTTTTTATTCGTACTGATAACTCACGTGAGCTGAAAGGTTTAGTAATATAATCATCTGCACCCGTGTCTAATCCTTCAATTTTATTTTCAATCGATGCTTTTGCAGTTAGCAATACTACCGGAATATGTGAAGTGCGCCAATCAGATTTTATCCTTTTGCAAAATTCTATTCCGTCTATTTCAGGCATCATTACATCGCTTATAATCAGGTCGGGTAAGAATTCAAGCGCTGTGTCTAATCCTTTAAGCCCATTTTCTGCAAGCAGAATTTTGTAATTGTTTTTTAACAACTCACTTAAATATGTTCTTACATCTTCAGAATCCTCAACTATCATAACCGATTTTAATGATTCATTTTTATCAGATTGAACGATTTTGGATTTGTTTACAGTGTGTGCTTTTTTGTTACTGGTTTCTTCAACATGATTGTTAATTATTTTTTCAATCGATTTATTATTAATATCTGATGCATCAATTTTTATTACTTTTTCATTTTCATTTAAATAATCATCATCAAGTGGAATTTCGATTGTGAATTCAGATCCTGAACCCATTTCGCTATTAACCTTTATCTTCCATTTATGAAGATCAATTAATTCTCTTACCAATGCCAAACCAATGCCTGATCCTCCATAAGCCCTTTTTGAAGAATCATCTACCTGAAAAAATCTATCAAATATTTTTGGAATTTTATCTTTTGGAATTCCGATTCCTGAATCCGTTAAGTTAATTTGTAAAAACTTTGGAGTTGAATTTTCAATAGTTGTAATAGTTAAAGAAATTGTTCCGCCTTTAGGTGTAAATTTAAAAGCGTTTGATAATAGATTATTAATAATTTTATCCAGTTTATCATCATCAAACCAAACGTAAATGGATTCCTGAGTAGCAGTAAAAGTTAATTTAATTCCCTTTTCATCTGCGTAGCTTTTAAAGGAAAAAAATAAACCACGTAACGAAGCTATAATATTTTTCTTGACTGCATTTAATGGTATAGCTGATGATTCCAGTTGAGAAAGTTCCAGTAATTGATCTATTAAAGTTTGTAGTTTCTCACTGTTACGATAAATGAGGTTATAGTTTACCTCCTTATCTGCTTCTTTATTTGTAATCAGTTGTTCAGCCGGTCCTTTTATAAGCATTAATGGAGTTCTGAATTCGTGTGAAAGATTTGCAAAAAATCTGGATTTCATATTTTCAATTTCACGAATATTTTTTGCTTCCAGTTCTTTATGCCTGAGCTCATTGCGTAATTTTGTTCTGCTAACCTCAAACTTTCTGATTGTAAAAAGTACAAAAGCAATAATTGAGACATATAATGCATAAGCCCAAATTGTCTTCCAGATTGGCGGCGAAATATTAATTATTAATTTTGCTTCCTGGTCACTCCAGTTTCCATCACTGTTTGTCCCTTTAACTCTAAGAGTGTAGGTACCGGGATCGATGTTGGTATATGTGACAGATCGATGTGAACCGCTCCTTATCCAGTCCTTATCAAACCCTTCAAGTTTGTACAAAAATTGGATCTGTTCGGAAGCATTGTAATCGAGGGATGCAAATTTTACGGTAAATACATTTTGGTTATAGTCCAGATCAATTTCTTTTGTTATTTCTACACTGTTTTTTAACGGAGAGTTTTCTCCTGGTATAACTGATTCATTAAATAATTGGAAATCCGTTATAATTATTTTTGGATTAAATTTAGAAAGAATTATTTCTGAAGGATTAAAAACTACTGGACCTTTTGAAGTCCCGAATATCATCATTCCACTATCCGACATACAAAAAGCACCCGGATTAAAAAGATTGCTCTTGAATCCATCGGAGTATCTAAAATTTACGGTTGACATTAAGATAGGATTAAATCTTACTAAACCGCTATTGGTACTTATCCAGTAAACTCCATTTTTATCTGCCATTACACCACTGATGGGTCTGTTAGAAAGCTTCTCAATATTATTAAAATTTTCAAACTTTAATGTTACATCATATTTATCATCATTTTTATTTGTAACTGTTACTTTACTTAAACCATTTTCAGTTCCAACTAATAATACAGTTTCAGATTTATCATTTGAAGGAAGCTCATAAATTGAATGAATAGAATTATTTACAATAGAATTATTATTACCTTCTTCATAAACCCAGTGCTTAAATATTCCACCATCGTTTGGAGTAAATAAATTCAACCCTCCACCATTTGTTCCTATCCATAATCGTCCTGACTTATCCTCAAAGATGTCCCAGACATCATTAAAACTTAAACTTGCATCATCTGAGTTATTGTTGATCCATAATTTATATTTGTCGGTTTTTGTATCATATCTTGCCAATCCGCCACCCCAGAATCCAATCCAAAGTATTCCATTTTTGCTGAGGTGTAAAGATTTGATATAATTAAAAGCTGAAGTTATAAATGTGGGGCTTTCAATTTTAATATACTTAAATTCAGAGTTTATAAGATTATAATGAATCAGACCTTTACCATAACTGCCAATCCATAAATCGTTGTTACTCCCCTTTTCAATTGACCAGAGGTTAAGATCATTAAACGCATTGATTTTTTTTAACTCCGTTTGCCCATTTTTTATTTTTAGTACAAATAATGCTTCAGATGATGCTATATAAAAATTATCATCAACATTTTTAACTATGCTTTTCACATCTGAGTTTAGTAATTCCTTGAAAATAAGTTCATCTGCTTTTTTTGAAAAGATATTATTAAAATTATGCGACTTTAGTGAGTGAAAGTTTAGACCTTTATCTGTAGCAATCCATAATACACCCGATTTATCAATCATAACATCATCAATTTGATTGCCGACTAAACTTGTTGATTTATTGACATCGCTTACATATTGAACAGAAGTGTTATCAGTCAAATCGATACGAAATAATCCACCGTAAGTAGCTGCCCAAAGAATACTTTTCCCGAATATTGTTTGCTCGGCAACAGTAGCAAAACTATTGCTGAATTGTGACGGGACCGCAGCCTTAATATTAAGTCTTTCAAAGTATCCTTTTTTAAGATTGTAAGAACATAACCCGCCTGCTGTTCCAATCCATATTAAATTCCTATTAAATTGAGATTGGGTTAATTTCCAGACAAGATTATTACTAAGTGAATTTTTATCCGAACTATTATTAAAAAAAACTTCAAAGCCCTCAGATATTTTATCGGGATTAAATTTATTTAATCCATTGTATGTACTAATCCAGATATATCCATCATTATCTTGTAAGATTGAAGTAATATAATTGTTGCTAATACCTTTATGATTACTCGAATTGTATTTCCAGTTTTGTATTTTTTTTGTATTCGGATCAAATTTATAAAGTCCTTGAGAATAAGTTCCGGCCCAAATATTTCCATTCT
>DASVGS010000307.1:0-2355 GCA_036379435.1 Ignavibacteriaceae bacterium | reverse complement strand
TCAGAATGGATTTTCCCGTCTAAAACCGAAAAATTCTCTTTTAAATAACTTACAGACTCATGATCAATTTCAAAAAGCTCAAGATTGATGGCCTCAATTTCTAACAAATATTTTGTGATGGCGCCCATTCCCGGACCTACTTCTATAACATTATTTGATTGTGCTAGGTTTTGGTATTGGGCAACAATCTTTTTACAGATATTTTGGTCGGTTAAAAAATGCTGACCTAAGGCTTTTTTTGGAGCTACACTCATTTTTTGTGGTCAAATTCTTCAATCACACTAAGTACTGTTCTAAATGCAGCAAATTTTCCTCCAAATTTTTTGCTATGTTCAGCTTGAAGATTAGGCGCATGTTCTTTTTGATATTTTTCTAAATCTTCTTTTGAATATGAAGTATAAGTTATGGCATAGGTTATCCCTCCATCTTCTTCTCCGTGTACCCGACAAATTTTACTGTCTCTAAAATGTCCTGTTGCCATCATATCGGGTATGTGAACCTCACGCATCCATTGTAACCATTTCTCGGCGACATTTTTGTCGATACTTATTGTAACATTATAAACAACCATCCTTTTATTTTTTGACTAATCTACTGGATTTCTTTCATTAATTTCATCCAAAAAGGAAAGAAATGTCTTTTCAGCAGTAAAACGTCCTCTAAATCTTGCCTTTTGATCTTCTAATAACTTTGGTTCATCATTGTCTAAAAAGTCATCTAAATCTTCATCTGTTTTGGATAAGAATTGAATGGTATAGGTCCGACCGCCTCTCTCATCACGGTGTACTTTGTAAACCCTGCATTTAGTAAAATGACCTGTTGATAGCGATTTTGGAATATAAAATTCTTGCACCCATTGAATCCAATCTTCAACGATAATTTTGTCTAAGCGAACCGTAAAATTATATACTATCATAATATGGCAAAATTACTAAATCTCTTATATCTTAAATTACATCTAATAATGATATCCATCATATTCCTTAAATTAATCCTGCGTCTAATATTACTCTAGTGCTAATCGAACTCAGGTTAATAGATGTAAAAAAAGGCTATCCAATTGGATAGCCTCATTGATAGACTTTAATTTTTTATTTCTTACTGCTCTTTTCGCGGAATAAGTGAACGTAGCCATACTCCAATTGTTTTTGGGTGCTGCCACCAGAAATGGTAAATTTATAGAAATAAACACCATCATCACAATCTGCGCCATCATTGTCTTTCTTTCCATTCCATTGGAAGTTTGCTTTATCACTTTCAAAAACTTGATTACCCCAACGATTTAAAATCACAATATGGAAATCAGTTGCATTTTCGGCATTTATTTTAAAGAAATCA
This sequence comes from Ignavibacteriaceae bacterium, assembly GCA_036379435.1. Classification (GTDB taxonomy): domain Bacteria; phylum Bacteroidota; class Ignavibacteria; order Ignavibacteriales; family Ignavibacteriaceae; genus IGN3. The sequence continues at coordinate 1,017 of DASVGS010000307.1, read as the reverse complement.
TTAATTCCATCCCCATTAGGTGAGAACACATTTGGCTTGTCATATTTTACCGGAAGGTTTACTGTTACTGTTTTCGAAGCCATATTTGTACAAGCTCCTTTTTTAACGATTAAAGTTACGGTATAAGTTCCTTTATCAATATAAGTGGAATGTTGGTCATCCAAATTATTGACTACAATGCTGTCACCATTTCCAAAATTCCAATCATATTCATCAGCAGGATCTGAAGTGTTGGTAAAAGTTACGTTTAGAGGAGAGTTCCCTTGTGCCGGATTTGCATCAAAACTTGCATTTGGAGGTGGAGTTTGCTGTACTTGAATGCTGTCAAAAACTTTACAAACATCGTCTTGAATGCTAAAATAATACCAACCGGCAGGAAGATTTTGCCAAACGGATGCGTTGATAGAATCTCCCGGAATACTATCAACATTTGAGTTGGTCCATACATAATGTGGTGTGCCTGTAAAACCGGAACCCTGACCAGAAACCCATCCTGTTGCCAAGCCACATTCTGTTTCATGTTGCATCACGGTATCAATTTTAAGCGTTTGATTAAGTGTAATCGTTGCTGTATCTTGATATTGGAAGCCACAAGCGTCTGTAGAAACAACAACAAATGATGTGTCTCCGGTATATGGAGGTGTTACCGTACTTGGCAAATAAACTGGTGAACCTGTCGTACCATCAGGCCAAGTATAGGTATATGGAGGAAATCCATGTGTAGTATGAACATAGAGTGCCACGCTATCTTCTTGACAGAGAACGGTAGTATCAGTTGCCGCGACAGTTGAATGAGGTTCGTCATCTACCCAAATGGTACCTTTAGTATAAACAGTGTCTCCACAGTCGGTTACTGTAAACGCTGAAATAGTGATGCTTTCCGGTCCCTCGTCGATACCGTCTTGTATAGGTGCAATATTAAGCACAATACTATCTTCTCCTATAGCAAAGAACACACTATCTCCCGGGGCAACCTGAGGAAAGTCAATTCCGGATTGTGCTGTACCTAAGGTATCT
>DASVGS010000306.1:0-2782 GCA_036379435.1 Ignavibacteriaceae bacterium | reverse complement strand
AATTTAACAATAATAAGAGAGGTATCGCATCGCCGGTAAACAGACAGTCCGAATTAATGAAGAGATAAGAGCTACTAAAGTTAGAGTAATTGATGTTGATGGTACACAATTAGGAGTTTACACTGTTAGAGATGCTATCAGATTATCTGAAGAAAGGGGACAGGATCTTGTAGAAATTGCCCCTCAGGCAGATCCTCCAGTTTGTAAAATAATTGATTTCGGTAAGTATAAATATGAACAGCAAAAGCGTGATAAGATTCAGAAAAAAAATCAGGTTGTGTCGGTACTAAAAGAAATCAGAATGCATCCAAGTACGGATGTACATGATTTTGAATTTAAGGCAAAGCATGCAGTAAATTTTCTTGAAGAAGGAAATAAAGTTAAAGTCAGCGTTATGTTTAAGGGACGTGAAATGGCATACACTGATAAAGGTGAAGAATTATTAAAAAAGTTTATTGAAAAAGTTGAGGATATTGCTAAAGTTGAATCGCCTATAAAACTTGAAGGCAGAAACATGAATATGATTTTAGTTCCTCAATCGAAGAAAGCAAAAAAAACAAATAAGCAGGAATAAAAATGCCAAAAATGAAAAGCAATCGTGGTGCTTCAAAATCATTTAAGAAAACAGCATCCGGTAGTTTTAAAAGAAAGAAGGCTTACAAAAGTCATATCTTAACTTCTAAAACTACTAAAAGAAAAAGAGGCTTAAGAAAAGGCACATTGGTAAGTGATGCCGAACAAAAACGTGTACGTATAATGGTTCAAAAATAGAGAAGGATAAAAAATGCCAAGATCAAAAAATAAAGTTGCTTCGCACAGAAGAAGAAGAAACCAGTTAAAGCGTGCAAAATGCTATTGGGGCAACCAGGGTAACGTTCTTACGGCTGCAAAAAATGCTATTGATAAAGGACTGGGTCACGCTTACAGAGATAGAAAACTTAAAAAACGAGTTTACAGATCACTTTGGATAGTTAGAATAAATGCTGCCGCAAGAATGAACGGCACCACTTATTCCAGGTTGATTGACGCGCTTAATAAAAAAGGTGTAGACATCAACAGAAAAGTGTTAGCCAGTTTAGCTGCTGAAAACCCGACAGCTTTTTCTGAAGTAGTTAAATTTTCTATCAACTAATTTTATACCCTCCCCGGATTTAGTAACTTTTTCATCCGTCGAGGGTATTTTCTATTTAAATAAAACTTATGCTTGATAAAAACATTAATGATATAAAAAATAGTTTTTATTCGGATATAAAATCCGTTTCTTCAATTAAAGATGTTGAAGAGATACGGATAAAATATTTTAGTAGAAACGGACTGGTTTCACAATTATTTGAAGAACTAAAAGATGTTGTGAAAGAAGAGAAACCAATACTTGGTAAAAAATTAAACCTGCTGCGTAATGAAGTGACTTTATACTTTGAAGAAGTTAAAGAAAGAATTTCTTCCAGCAATTTACCAAAAGAAAATAAATTAGATCTTACGTTACCGGGTAATCAATACATTGTTGGAAGTAAACATATTCTTACCCAAACACTGGATGAGATAAAATCTATATTTAAAGGATTGGGATTTTCTGTTGCTAATGGTCCCGAGTTGGAATCTGATTATTATAATTTTGAATCGCTTAATTTTCCTGCTGATCATCCTGCACGAGATATGCAGGATACCTTTTTTGTAAGTAAAGATTTTTTGTTAAGAACTCACACAACACCGGTTCAAATTAGAATAATGGAAAAGCAGGCTCCGCCGGTGCGTGCAATTATGCCCGGCAGAGTTTATCGTAATGAAGCTGTAAGTGCCAGAAGTTATTGCATGTTCCATCAGGTAGATGGAATTTATGTTGATACCGATGTAACATTTGCTGAACTAAAAGGAACATTAGTCTCTTTTGCAAAACAGTTTTACGGATCAGATCTTAAGTACCGGTTCCGTCCAAGTTTCTTTCCTTTTACTGAACCAAGTGCGGAGATGGATATTACTTGTTATTTGTGTCATGGCAAAGGTTGCAAAATTTGTAAGCATACAGGCTGGTTAGAAATTCTTGGCTGCGGAATGGTTGATCCGAATGTATTTAAATATGTTAATTATGATTCTGAAAAATACACAGGCTATGCTTTTGGAATGGGAATAGAAAGAATTGCTTTACTGAAATATGGAATTACAGATATAAGAATTTTCTTTGATAATGATTTGAGATTCTTAAAACAGTTTTAATGCGGAATAAAGAAAATGAAAATTTCTCTTAATTGGATAAAAGAATTAGTTGATCTGAATAATATCGCAACGCAGGAAATTGTTTCTAAACTTACTATGTCTGGATTGGAAGTTGAAGATGTGGTTGATCAATCAAATCTATATAAAAATTTTATAGTTGGATTTGTAAAAGAAACTGAAAAACATCCCAATGCAGATAAACTGACTATTTGTAAAGTTTTTGACGGCAGGGAAGATTTACAGGTTATTTGCGGTGCAGCAAATGTTAAAGCCGGACAAAAAGTAGTTTTTGCTCCAATCGGAACTGAAATTCCAAATGGAAATTTTATTATAAAGAAGGCAAAGATCAGGGGAACCGAGTCCAATGGAATGATCTGTGCTGAAGATGAGTTATTATTAAGTAATGATCATTCCGGAATTATGGTATTGGATGATGATATTGAAGCAGGTACACCAATTTCAGAAGCTTTAAATTTAAATGATGTAATTCTTGAAATTTCCATCACACCAAATCGTCCCGATGCATTATCACATATTGGAGTGGCAAGAGATTTAGCTGCATTGTTTG
>DASVGS010000305.1:0-3277 GCA_036379435.1 Ignavibacteriaceae bacterium | reverse complement strand
CTTTAAGGGAGTTAATAAAAAGTTGAAACAACTTTACATTCAACATAAAATTATCTCAGCTTAGCAATTTTTGAACAAGAATTAAAAGTTTTTGGGATTCGCTTTCCCAGTTTTTTCCATCTTCAATTATTCTTCTTGCATTTTTCGAATGATCAGCTGCAAGCGTTGGATTATCCAAATAATTACTAACCGCATCCACAATTTCAGTCTCATTTTGTGGATCAACTAAAAAACCACATTTAGCAAAATCAATTTCATCCCTGATCGGTTTAATATCTGAATAAATGAATGGCTTACCGCAAGCCATATACTCAAATATTTTTATCGGCAGGGAATTACTGTAAATGAAATTCCTGATGCGCAGATCAAAGCAGATATCCATTTTGCTGATAACGCTGTTCATTTTATCGTAGTCTTTCCAGTCTTCAAAACGAATTTCAATATCATAAAATGATTTGATGAGTTCTTTGAATTCCAATTCTTCGTTTTTGTATGTAAATCGTCCAAACAAAAGAAGTATAATTTTCTTATCAGGATATTTTTTTGCTATTGCACTTGAGACATTAAGCAGAGTTTTTATTCCCCGTTCAAATGTAATAACACCTGCATACCCCAGAACTATTTCTTTTTTTGTTAGATCGGGCGAACTGTACTCAAAATACTTTAGAACTGGATAATACCCGATGATGGTTTTGGATTTAGTGGGTGCAAGGAAATTGTAGCGGTCTAGTTTTGCTTTTTCCCCAACGATTATGTGATTCACTTTTTGGAGCAGGTAAATGTAAGGGATGTTTAACTGGAAATATTTTATCCATTTGTTTATCCCCTTTAATTTGAACGCTACATTTTCAGGAAACCATTCTGTTATATCTAAAGCAATTTTTACATCTGGCTTTATGGTTTTAAATCTTAATGCTGAAATTACTGGTAATATTTCGGAACAGATTATTAAATCAGGCTTGATTTCCACTAAGTGATCATAAAATCGTTTTATTTTTTCATTCTTTGGAAGAATATATCCGTCAAACCCGATCAATGAAATCTCGGACTCATTTCTCTTTAAATTTTCTGTTGAGCAGAGTATAGTAACTGAATAAACCGCTTGCGAAAGTGATTTACTAAACTTCCAGAATATTCTGTCATCCATAGGTGGATGACCCGAAGTAACAAGGCAGATACTTTTATTATTCAAATAACTTAACTCTTATTTTATTAAATTTGAACCAACAAAGAATAATTGAAAAAATATGCATACACAAAATAAAATTTCTGTGGTGATTATTACAGGAAATGAAGAAAATAATATTGGAGATTGTCTTAAATCTGTTAGTTGGGCTGATGAGATCATAGTTGTAGATTCAGAGAGTAATGATGAAACTGTAAACATTGCCAAAACTTTCACGGATAAAGTTTTTATAAAAAAGTGGGAAGGATATGCTATTCAAAAAGGTTATGCATTATCACTTGCAAAAAATGAATGGGTACTAAGTCTGGATGCGGATGAAAGAATAAATGATGGACTTGCAGAAGAAATATTAAATGCTGATCTAAGTAAGTATGACGGATATTATATTAAAAGAGATAACTATTTTCTTGGGAAACTTATTCATGGATGCGGCTGGGGCAATGATTTTCAATTAAGATTATTCAAAAAATCAGTTACCGGACTTTCAACTAGGTTGGTTCACGAAAAATTTGTGGTTAGCGGAAAAACATCGTTTCTTAAAAACAGCTTCAAACATTTCTCCTATAAAAATCTTAAAGATGCATTCATCAAAATAAATAATTATTCCTCTCTGGAAGCAATTGAGAAAGTAGATAGAAAGACAGTAAATATATTTAGCTTACTATTTAGTCCTCCTGTTTATTTTTTACATCATTTTATACTTCGTAAAGGATTTATTGATGGGATACATGGAGTAATAATATCTTACATGCACATGATTACAAAAGTACAAGTGCAGTTGAAAATATTGGAAATAAAAAGAAACAGAGAATCTTAACCTGATGAATCAATTAAGATTTTTAATTGCAAGAATAGATCGGATAGGGGATGTGGTTCTATCAACTCATTTACCCAGAGAAATAAAACGCAAGTATCCGGATAGTTTTGTAGCTGTACTGGTTAAGAATTATACTAAAGATATTTTTCAAAATAATCCATACGTTGATGAAATAATAACCATTGATAATCTGGATAAATCTGATAAAAAATTCTGGCCAATAGTAAGTGAAATCCATAGATTTAATTTTACACATGGTTTTATGCTTCTGCCAAACGAAAAATTAAATTATATACTTTTCTTTGCCGGAATAAGAATCAGAATTGGTGTTTGACATAAGCTTTATCAGTTTTTGACTTTTACAAAGTATGTTAACAGAAAAAAATATAGTCCTTTAAGACACGAAGCAGATTATTGTGCAGATATGCTCAGGAAAGTTGGGATTCAAGTTAATAGCATATTACCTGAAATTTATTTAACGGATAGTGAAAGAAAAAAAGTTCTGGATTTTAGAGCGCAATTTAAACAGGATAAAAAAATAATTATTGGAATCAATGTTTCCTCCGGAAACTCAGCACCAAATTTAAAACCGGATGAGTATAAGAAACTTATTATGTTGCTAATGAAAATACCGAAACATAAGATTGCTGTTATGGATAATAACATTCCTGAAGAATTTGATAATATTGATGGGGTACTATATCCAAATAAAGGAAATGGTCTTCGGGATTCTATCGTTAATTTTGCTGCTTTAGATTTGTTAATATCTAATAGCACAGGACCTATGCATATTTGTGCCGCGTTAAAAGTTCCAACGGTATCCCTTTTTTGTCCACTTACAGCCTGCTCCCCAAAACTCTGGGGTCCTTTAGGAAATAAAGCTGAAATAGTATTACCTGAACAAGTCTATTGTGATACTCAATGTCCTATCGATCCGAAAAAATGTGATTATTCAAAAGAAGGTGGATTAAGAGCAGAGTTTATAGCAAACAAAATAAATACATTTCTTTCACTTTTAAGTATTTAATGAAAATATTAGTTGCTCCCAACAGTTATAAAGAATGTGCTTCCTCGGTTGGAATTTCTAAAATTATTTGCGAGGAATTGGGTAAGTATCCTGGACTTGAAATATTTAATAAACCTTTGTCTGATGGAGGTGATGGATTCATAAGAGTTTGTGAATTATTATATAAAGTAAAAACCTTAACTTATTTAATTCAAAATAGTTATCAGGATGACCTTAGTAATTATAAACTGCTATATAGTAAAATTAG
>DASVGS010000304.1:0-3479 GCA_036379435.1 Ignavibacteriaceae bacterium | reverse complement strand
AGTTTAGAAATCCATGGCCATGTTAATCCGGCAATCAATACAAGTATTCCAAGTATAATTAATATTTTCTGAAAGTCAGACATTTATTAAATCTCAACAAAAAATTTTTCTAAGATAAAATTATAATTAAATGCCAGTTTTGTTTGTTTGATACGTTCTAAATCAAAGTACTCTATTCTCTGGCCCTCTTTCAGCTCAATTTCTGCTGGATTGAGATCAATTCTTTTCCAAAAAACATTATCAGTAATATTCTCACTTTTAAAGGTTCCAAACAATTTAATTTCACCCAGATCAATCAACCCCATTTCTTCATTCATTTCTCTGCGTACAGCTTCTTCAGCAGTTTCACCAGCTTCAACTTTTCCGCCGGGTATATCCCACATATTAGGATAAGGTATGCCTATTTTGTTATCGCGCAACATTAACAATACTTGATTATTGCTATTAAGCAATATTATCCCTGCTCCAATCATATTTTGATATCCAAAAATTTGTTTTCTAATCTAAAATAATCTAAGCTTCAGTTATAATTTCCTTCTTAAGGGTGAGACCGATAACATCAAACAAAACTTTTTCAAAATATGGAACTAAATATAATTTAAAATAGTTTGGTTAAGTATGACAAATACACAACCAAAATCAGCAATTATAATTGGCAGCGGGCTTGGCGGATTATCGACAGCTTTAAGACTTTCAACCGATGGTTACGATGTAACAGTAATAGAAAAACATTCCAAACCCGGAGGCAGATTAAACCAGCTTAAACTTGATGGATTTACTTTTGATGTTGGTCCATCTTTTATGAGTATGAGCTGGGAACTTGAAGAATTATTTAAAAGTAATGGACTAAAAAATCCAATACAACTTGAAGAACTTGATCCGCTTTACCAGGTTTCCTTTGAAGGTGAAAAGAGACCTTACCGGATATTTAAATCACTCGATAATCTTGAAGAAGAATTTAAACACATCGAGCCAAATCTTGCTGCAAAGGTTGAAAAGTATTTATCCCGTGCAGGAGAATTCTTCCACGATACAGAAGACAAAGTTGTAAAATCAAACTACAAAAACGTTGTTGATTATATTTTAAAACTTACCCGCGTACCCAAAAAGCATCTTCCATATTTATTTAGAAATATGTGGAGTGAAGTTGAAAAGAATTTTGAATCGGAACAAGTTAGAGTAATATTTTCACTTGTGGCATTTTTCCTTGGTTCAACTCCTTTCCATACTCCGGCAATTTATTCTCTGCTTAATTATACAGAAATGAAGCACGATGGTTACTGGAAAGTTAAAGGCGGAATGTACAAAATAGTTGATGAGCTGATGAAGATATTAGAATACCGGGGAGTAAAATTTGTTTTTAATACAGAGATTGTAGGAATAGCAAATTCAAATGGAAAATTAAATTCATTATTAGATAAAAATGGTAAAACCTGGAATGCAGATATATTTATTTCCAATTCCGATGCAGCTTCATTTAGAGGACAAATTCTTGGAAGAAAAAAATTTACTGAGCAAAAATTAGATGAAATGGAATGGACACTTGCTCCATTTACAATATATCTTGGATTAAAAGGTAAAATAGATTCGCTGCAGCATCACAATTATTTTCTTGGAAGTAATTTTAGAGGCTATGCAGATAAGATTTTTACTTCTTCAATAATTCCACAAAAACCTTACTACTACGTAAACGTCTCATCCAAAACAACTCCAGAAAGTGCACCTGAAGGATGTGAAAATGTATTTATTCTTTGCCCCGTTCCGGATAGAAGATTTAAAAAAGATTGGGATGATAAAGAAGAAATTGCAAATAATATCATAATGGATTTATCTGAACGAACTGGATTTGATATTCAATCCAACACACTGGTTAAACAAATTTATTCTCCGGTGGAGTGGGAAAACATGTTTAATCTTTACAAAGGTTCAGGTTTAGGTTTGGCTCATGGCATCAATCAGGTTGGCGCATTCAGACCAAAGAATAAGGATGAGCAATTTCCAAATTTATATTATGTAGGTGCATCAACAACACCGGGCACAGGCTTACCAATGGTAATAATCAGTTCAAAACTTGTTATGGATAGAATCAGGAGGGATTATGGATCTTTACAATAAAACATCATTTGCAATCAGTAAATTGGTAACAAAAAATTACAGCACTTCTTTTAGTTTAGGTATTGCTGCATTTTCACCTCAATATCGTGATGCAATTTATGGTATCTATGGATTTGTTAGAATTGCAGATGAAATAGTTGATACTTTCAATGAGTTTGATCAAAAACAATTAATGGAAAATTTTCGCAAGGAAACTGAAGCAGGTTTGAAAACAGGAATTTCAACAAATCCAGTTTTGCAGGCTTTTATTCATACGGTTAAAAAATACAATATAAATTATAATTACATTGATGCTTTTTTGAACAGTATGGAAATGGATTTGACAAACTCTTACTATGAGCCTCAACAGTATAATGAATATATTTATGGATCTGCAGAAGTTGTTGGATTAATGTGTCTTCAAATTTTTACCGGAAGCGATAAAATGTTGTTTAACGATCTTGTTGCACCGGCAAGAAGTCTTGGCTCAGCTTTTCAGAAAGTAAACTTTTTAAGAGATATTAAAAGTGATATGGAAGAAAGAGAAAGAATTTACCTGCCGGGAGTCAATCACGCTATCAAAATAGATGATTTACACAAACAAGATCTGGAAAAAGAGATCGAGAAAGAATTTGAGATTGCTTTAGAAGGTATTAAGAAATTACCGGTTGGAGTAAAGCTTGGCGTTTATTCAGCTTATCTTTATTACAAGGGATTATTTAAGAAAATAAAAAAATTAAAAGTAAAAGAATTGATGAGCCAGCGTGTTAGAGTTGCTAATACAACAAAATTAGTACTTCTATTGCGAGGTTTACTTGAAATTAAAGTATTTAAGCTAACCTGAAACAAAATTAAATTTTAATTAAGTTGCCGGTAGCATTACCGGCTTTTCTTTTATATGAGTACATACTTACTGATAAATATTTTAATCATTTTCTTTCCGCTTATTTTATCATTTGATAAAAACCTAAAGTATTATAAAAAAATCCCATATGTTTTTAAGTCAATTATCATCGTAAGTACGGCTTATATTATTTGGGATGTATTCGCTACCGAGCGCGGTGACTGGGCATTTAATTCCAAACACTTGATGGGGTTTTACATTTTGGGGTTGCCAATTGAGGAGATATTATTTTTTATTACTGTTCCTTATGCATGTATTTTTATCTTTGAAACAGTTTCATTTTATATAAAAGAATCAAGGTTTAATTTTAATTATAAAATATTTTTTATCCCGTTTGTTTTGCTAACAACATTGGGAATATTTTTTTATGATCAAAATTATACATTAACCGTTTCTCTATTTGCAGCAGCCTTTTTTATCGGAGCGATTTTATTTAACAAGTTATTACTTGCTTCAAGAAATTTTTGGATTATAATTCTGA
>DASVGS010000303.1:0-3996 GCA_036379435.1 Ignavibacteriaceae bacterium | reverse complement strand
CGTGATGGGGAAGAGGCACTTCAAAAACTTAATGAAAAACCGGACCTAATTATTCTTGATATTATGATGCCTAAACTTGATGGTTTTGAAACTTGTAAACGTATTAGAGAAAATAAAGACTTTGATAATGTGCCGGTAGTTTTTCTTACTGCCAAGGCAGGTGAAAAGGATGAAATTAACGGATTAGATTTAGGTGCAAGTGATTATATTCAAAAGCCGGTTTCACCAAATAAATTAATAGCACGCGTAAAATCCAATCTTAGAAATGCAGAGATTATTAATTTCAGAAAATCGGAGCCTATAAGAATAGAATACGGCCCCATCGATATTAATAAAGAAAAGTATGAAGTGTTCATAAATGGAGATAAAAAAATTTTTCCAAGAAAAGAATTTGAGATCCTGTATTTTTTGGTCAATAATCCCGGCAAAGTTTTTGGCAGAGATATTTTATTAAAAGAAATATGGGGTTCAGATGTTTTTGTTGTTGATAGAACGGTTGATGTTCACGTCAGGAAAATCAGAGAAAAGCTTGGTGAACATGCAGATTTAATTGAAACAGTTAAAGGTGTAGGATACAGATTAAAAAGTGTGGAATGAAATAAAATCCAATATATATTCTGCGTCAGTTTATTTTAGAGAGTTTATACTTTTTCTTGTATTTGTCCTGGTAATTATCTTTCTTCTTATCGAAAAACTTACCCTTAGTATACCATTAATTTTACTTCTGATATTTACGGGGTTTATTGTGCTTAATCTTATTGGAAGAAGAAGAATAAAAGAGATAGACGAAATAAAAAACATAATAGCATCAATCAGAAAAAGCGATTATAAGTCATCTGATGAAATAATTTTGTCTAAGCACCTATCGGGACTTGAAAATGAAATTAAAGAAATGTTTGAAAAAGCAAAAAATGATATCGAGTACCTTGAAAGATTGCAGCGAATGAGAAGTCAATTTCTGGCAAATGTATCACACGAATTACGCACACCAATCTTTTCAATTCAAGGATTTATTGAAACACTTTTAAATGGTGCTATTGATGATCCTAAAGTGAACAGACACTTTTTGAAAAAAGCAAACCAGAATACGGTTAACTTAAACAACTTACTTAATGATCTTATTGATATTTCCATGATTGAATCCGGTGAAATGCGAATGAGCTACCGTTATTTTGATATAAATATTTTTATTAAAAACATTTTAAACGAATTTTTACCAGCAGCCGAAGAAAAAAAAATAAAGTTAGTTTTTAATCCCACCAAAGAGGGATTACAGGTTTTTGGAGATAAAGATAAATTAAGACAAGTGTTAGTAAATCTTTTACAAAATGCGATAAAGTACACAGATGAAGGTATTATAGAAATTTTACTTGATGAAGAGAAAAAATTTGTAAATGTATCCGTAAAGGATACTGGGATTGGAATTCCAGAGGAAGAATTGAGCCGTATTTTTGAAAGATTTTACCGGGTTGATAAAGCAAGATCAAGAGCAGTCGGTGGAACGGGACTAGGCCTGGCTATCGCAAAACATATCATTGAAGCTCATAATTCAAAGATATCCGTACAAAGTACACTGGGTAAGGGCAGCACTTTTTCGTTTATGTTAAAAAAATAGGTCAGTTTTTCTTAAAAAATAATATATCCAAAAGTTTGACATAAAACCTTTGTTTTATTAGATTTACGGCCTCAAATTAGAATTTATGAGGAAAAAATGTTTGCAGTTGTTGATATTTTAGGACAACAGTTTAAAGTTGCCGAAAATACAAAATATTATGTACCACGTTTGAAAGATGAACCGGAATCAGAAGTTACATTTGATCAGGTTTTATTATTAAGTGATGGTAAAGAAACAAAAATCGGTAGCCCCGTTGTTAAAGGTGCAAAAGTAACCGCTAAGGTACTTTCACATTTAAAAGATGATAAAGTTTTAGTCTTTAAAAAGAAAAGAAGAAAAGGCTATAGAAAACTTAATGGGCACAGACAGCAATTAACAAGAATTGAAGTTACCAAGATAGGTTAAAAGGAGATTTTATAATGGCACATAAAAAAGGTCAAGGTTCATCACGTAATGGTAGAGACAGTAATGCTCAGCGTCTTGGTGTTAAACGATTTAGCGGTGAAAACGTTCTTGCCGGTAATATCTTAGTAAGACAAAGAGGAACCAAATTTCATCCCGGAACAAATGTAAAAATTGGTGGAGATGATACTCTTTTTGCTACTGCTGATGGAATTGTAAAATTTGAAATGAAACGCGGCGATAGACAATACGTTAGTGTTTATCCAGCAAACTAAAATTCAAATTAATAGAATATTAAAAAACCCGATTCAGAAATGAATCGGGTTTTTTGTTTTAAATCAAAATAAATTTATCAAAATCTTTATGATTAAATTTCCTCTACTTTAACAAAGTAAGTTTTTTAGTTTGAGTAAAATTACCGGCTTTTATTTGATATAAGTATATGCCGCTTGAAAGTGAAGATGCATTAAATGGTACTTTATATTCGCCACCCGGTAATTCTGCATTTATTAATGTTGCTATTTCATTTCCAAGAATATCATATATTTTTAATGTAACAAAACTATTTTGTGGTAATTGAAATTTAATTGTTGTAGTCGGGTTAAATGGATTAGGATATGCTTCTGCAAGATAATAGTTCCCTAATGTGTTATTATCAGAACCATCAACACTTGTAGGAATATCGTTTTTGTAAATCATTAATAATGAAGCATCCCCATCACTGTTAGGGTTATAATTTGATGCTGCAATCAACAAACTGTTATTTCCAACGGGTATCATATCATAACTTCTATCCTCTCCCACATCTCCGTAAGTTTTTGTTTTAATTGCATTGCCATTCAGGTCTGTCCATACAATCAGATAGTTAAATTCACCTGCATTTCCACCATCAGTATTTGCCATTACAACATAACCGGTGGTATCATTAATAACAACTCTTCGTCCTTCATCATAACCTGCTCCGCCAAAAGTTTTTTGCCAATCTAATTTTCCATTGGAATCAGTTTTTACAAGAAATGCATCAAGCTGCCCCGAACCATATGAAGCAGTGCTTCCACAAACTATATATCCGCCATCAGAAGTTTCTTTTACACTTAACCCTTCTTCATAATCAGCACCGCCTATCACAGATGTCCAAAGTGTGTCTCCATCTGAATCAACTTTAACCAGCCATAAGTCACTCCAGTTATATTGCCCGGCAATAATATAACCGCCGTCTGAGGTTGGAGAGATTCCGTATCCTCCGTCATTTCCGGTTGTACCATAAGTTTTAAACCAAAGAGAGTCGCCATCGATAGTGGTTTTCATTATAAATAAATCTTCTTCACCAACACTAAAAGATTTAGTTACACCTGTTATAATTATTACTCCAACCTGAGCATTAATTAAAGATTGAGCAACTTCTTTTTCAGGACCACCATAATTTTTTTCCCATTGAATCAAACCATCATCATCTACTTTTACTAAGTAGATGTTTTCAAAATCGTTTGGTGTATCAGTTAATCCTGTAGCAACAAACATAGAATCAGGTGTGGTTATTATATCTGCAAAAACGTCCATGCCATCTCCGCCAAGATGCATTGTCCAAACTGAGTCTCCATCAGAATCAGTTTTTACAAAAAAAGCATTACCCCATCTGCCTAATCCATATGATCTTGTAAAACCAGCACCAATAAAACCACCAAATGGATTTTCAGTAACAGCCATTATCTCATCGTATGAAATACCGCCATAACTTTTTTCAAAAATTATATCGCCTGCTTGCTGAGAAAATGAGAAAGGAAAAAATAATACTATAAAAAATAAAACAATAAATAATTGTGTTTTCACTTAGCCTCCTTAGTGAAGTTTAAATTATGATATAGAAATGAAATAAATAATAATTTTGACCGGGCAAATATTAATGATTGATGAAATATATACAACAGAATAAATTAATATTTTGAATATTATTAAGAAAAATATTATGAACTTAAATG
>DASVGS010000302.1:0-7663 GCA_036379435.1 Ignavibacteriaceae bacterium | reverse complement strand
TGACGAAAGCAACATTAATATTACTGACACATATTGTTGGATTTTTTTCTATAACGCTTTTTCTTTTTAAACGGAAAGATATTTTAACCTAAGTTGAGGAAATGATGAAATTATTTATCTATCTGTTTTTACTTTATTTTGGTTTTTTATATCCTCAGTCAAAAAATCCAGATGAGATAATTAATAACGTAATTTTAAATTTTAATAAAGTTAAAGACTACCGGGTTGATGTAAATATAAAAGTTGATGTAGAATTCATTAAGGTTCCTGAAACAAAAGCAAAAATATATTTTAAACAGCCAGATAAAGTTCATCTTGAAGCAGAAGGTTTTGCGATGCTTCCTAAAAACGGGTTAGAATTTTCTCCCTCATCATTGATTAAAAAAGATTTTACTGCAATTTATGAGCAGGATATAGATCTAAATGGATATAAAACTTCGGTAGTAAAAGTAATTCCTCTTGGTGATCAGGGTGATGTGATATTATCTACTTTATGGATAGATCAAAAGTATCAGGTTATAAGAAAAGTTGAATCAACAACAAAAACCAATGGCACCTTTGTTATAGATTTTTCTTATGATAATAAATTTAACTATCCGCTTCCAAATAAAATTATTTTCTCATTCAATCTTGATAAATTGAATATTCCTCCAACTATATCCGGTGAAACAAATTCTGAAAATCCAAAGAAAAAAAATAAACATTCGGGATCCACGACAAAGGGAAAAGTGATTGTTGATTACAGTAATTACCAGGTTAATAAAGGTGTGCCGGATTCTGTGTTTGAAAAAGATAAAAAGTTTTCCAAATAAGTGATAATATAATTTAGCGGCGGTTGGTCTATATTGGAGGGCCATAACTATCACAACGCACTGAGGTATTACGTTTTACCGCCGCCAAACTTAACTATTTCTGCAGCTAAAATATCCTAACAGCAAATTGAATTAAAGTCATTTAGCGGTACGATAAAAATATTGGGATAAGAAGAAACTATTATTTAATTTCAATTTCAATTGTTTTATTCGGGTAATTGAATTTAAATTTTGCATCATTCCAGGATGGCGGACCAAACATTCCGCGAGCATTATTAGAAAAACCATAGTTTTCAACGGGAATTCCCAGAAAGTTTGTGTTTAAATCATTATTAGCATCCTCATCGTGAAAAGCTTTAACTGCATATTCACCAAATGATAAGTCATCAATTTCAAGTACTGCAGTGTTTTTTTCAATTTTAACAGTTTTCCCTATAAAAGGTGAAAGATTATCCTTATAATTTTCTGGGGAATTACAAACAGCAATAATTACATTTCCTTTCTCTGAATTCAGACCATTAAATTTAATTAATAATGTTCCTTTCTGCTTTACTCCATCTGAAGCAAAGTTAGTTACAGAATAACTAAATATTATTACTAATGATAAATACGAAATTAATTTCACCGATGACCCTGATAATTGTTACTCATATTTTTTAAAGATTACTGACGTATTATGTCCTCCGAATCCAAAAGCATTGCTCAAAGCATAATTGACTTTTCTATCCTGAGGTTTATTAAATGTATAATTCAAATCACATTCGGGATCAGGATTTGCAAAGTTAATTGTTGGCGGTATTCTATCATTTACAACCGCAAGTATTGATGCGATTGCTTCTACCGCACCTGCTGCGCCCAGCAAATGCCCGGTCATACTTTTGGTTGATGAAACATTTAATTTATACGCACTATCTCCAAACACTTTTTTTATTGCTTTAGTTTCACCGATATCACCTAAAGGTGTAGAAGTTCCGTGCATATTGATGTAATCAATTTCTTCCGGTTTAATTCCTGATTGTTCCAGCGCCATTTTCATGGATAAGATTGCACCCGCACCATCAGGATGAGGAGCTGTTATGTGATGAGCATCCGCAGATAAACCTGCCCCTGCAATTTCACAATAAATTTTTGCATTACGTTTAAGTGCATGTTCAAGTTCTTCAAGTATAACTGCTCCACCGCCTTCTCCCATAACAAATCCATCGCGCGTTGCATCAAATGGTCTGCTTGCAGTTTCAGGAGAATCATTTCTTGTTGATAAAGCCCTGTTGGCATTAAATCCACCGATACCAAGTTCATTAATGGAAGCTTCACTACCACCGGCAACCATCACATCTGCCATTCCAAATTTTATTAAAAGAAAACTGTCAATCATATTATTATTACCTGTGGCGCAAGCTGAAACAGTACAGTAATTCGGTCCACGGAAGCCATGTTGCATTGATATATGTCCTGCCGCAATATCAGGAATAAGCATAGGTATAAAGAATGGTGAGATTCTTTCCGGACCTTGTTCGCGATTTATAACCGCTTGATCATAAAAAGTTTGAATACCACCAATACCGCTGCCAAAAATTACACCAATTCTGTTTTTTTCATCCTCAGAAAGTTTTTCCGAATTTAAGTTTGAATCATCAATTGCCTGTTTGGCGGCAACCAAGGCGTATTGTGCAAATGGATCCAATCTTCTTGCAGTTTTTTTATCAAGAAAATTTAAGACATCAAATCCTTTTAGCTCGCAGGCAAATTTGGTTTCAACTTTAGATGTATCAAATTGCTTTATCATTGCAGCACCGCTTTTTGATTCCATCATTCCATTCCAGAATTCAGCCACAGTTAAACCAATTGGAGTTAAAGCTCCCATCCCTGTAACGACTACTCTTCTGCTTTTATTGATCATTTAAATCCTTTAATAAGATTAAAAAAAATTGATACGGATTGATAAATTTTGAAGTGTAAAAATAATGAAAATTGATCAAAAGCTTAAGCGAAAGTTGACATACTTAATAGATTGAAATATCAAAGAATATGGTTAAAATTTATCGGAAGTTAGCCTGAAAACGGTCCAATCTTCCATCGGTCTTGCCCCGATTTTTTTATAAAATTCAATTGCTGATGTATTCCAGTCCAAAACAGACCATTCTACTCTACCGTAGTTTCTTTCTTTAGCCAGTAAAATTATTTTATCCAATAAAGCTCTGCCAATTCCTTTCCCTCGCATTTCAGGCTTAACGTACAAATCTTCAAGATAAATGCCCGGTTTACCAAGAAAGGTAGAAAAGTTTTTAAGGAATATTGCTTGCCCAACTATTTTCTTATCATACTCTGCAATAAGAATTTCTACAAATTTATTTTCACCAAAAAGTGTTTTATGTAATTCATTCTCTGTGGTTTCAATTTGAGCAGAAAGTTTTTCAAATTCTGCAAGTTCTTTAATCAACGAAAAAATTGCAGGAGTATCTTCTTCTTTAGCTGCACGAATTAAAATTTTATTATCCATAATTTTATTCTGTTTTGAATGGAAGATTATTCTTTAAAATGTCTTTTATTTTTTCAAATGGAATTTCTGCAGTAATTTCACCCATCACCCAGGGACCAACTTCATATGGATCAAACTGAAGAACCAGCATTCCGGGTACTATATAAAAATCCTGATCATCAGGAACATTAATTTCATCTTCAAACAGTCCGGCTTCTGTAAGACTTTCAGCTTCATATTTTTCTAATATTGCCTGTTCACATTCATAGGATAGAAGATCAAATGAATCATCTTTTATTATATCTTTTAATGTCAGAACTTTTCCCTCCTTCAACTCTATGTTGTATCCCAATGCAAAATAATTTCCGTGTGCACCTCCGGTAAACTGATAATGACTTAATACAATGCTAATAAACTCGCTTGAATTATATTCAACCTGATAACCTGTTTCAAAAGTATAGCCCAGTTCGTATGGATAATCTTCATAAGTTGTAGTATCTGATTGAACTTCTTCAAACCATTGAATCGATTGTTTAAACTCATCTTCTAAAAATGAATTTACCTTTGCTTCAACTTTTTTATCACTCAAACCGGAGATTTGAGGATAATCAATACTAATAATAGCAGAACTATCTTCAGTACTGTTTGTGTAATGAAGAGTTTTGATTTCAAGCGTATCAATATCGCCGGGGTTGATGATTTTTTTTAGTCCATAATTTTCCAGTGCAAATGATGTCGAAAAAATCAAACAAAAAATTACAACTATAGTTTTCATTTATATAAACTTTCCCAAAAGGTTAAGATTTAACACTAACATTTTTTTTATCAATCAAAAATTTTTCTAAGTACAAAGCTCCTGATGCAAAAATGTATCCAAATGCTAAGCCGATAATAGCTCCACCAATTATATCCGAAGGATAATGCAAACCAAGATAAACTCTTGAAACAGCGACTAATGTTGCACCAATAAAAAGCACCCATTTTAATTTTGGAAACAATCTGTAAAAAAATATTGCAGCGGCAAAATTGTTTAATGCATGATTTGATGGAAATGAGAATGAACCAGTACAGCCAATGGGAGTCAAAACATCACTTAATGCAATACACGGACGTGGTCTGGCAAAATATTCTTTTAATAATCGGTAACCCAACTGGTCCGTTACAACAATTAGTAAAAGGACTCCAATTACCGCGATTTTGCCTTTTGTTCCGCCTTTAAAAAAACTGATGCCCAGCAGAATTACATATGTTATATACCAGTTGTTAACATTGGTAATCGTCGAAAAAAACTTATCAAGAAATCCGACTGAAAGCGTATGGTTAAAAAAATATAGAATTGCTAAGTCTAAAGAGTAAAGAAAATCTATCATAAAAATATTTTAAATTGTTAAGGTTAAAATAGAAACGATGTATCAAATTTTCCTAAAAAATATGTAGATTTATTAAGCATTTTAAGAGCAATTGATGAACAGCGACAATTTCTTCTCGAATTTATTAACTTATTCAAATCTTCCTTTTTTAAAAGCCAGATTTAATCTGGTTAAAGAAGAAACAGGTAAATATCTTGTAACACCTTTAAAGGTAATTGCATTAATGGTTGCAATCTCCGGTGTGTTTGCAATGATATTTGAAGTAAGGCACCACGCTGAATTTGCATCCAAAATTTATTTTGTACGACTTTCAGCAACACTAATTGCATTTTTAATTTTGGTTTTTTTAAGTTCAAAAAATGCAATGAAGTACTCAATACCGCTTGTGCACATTTTATTGCTTACCATAATTAGCTCATCCGCATTTATGATATTACTGATCCCCAATTCACTGATTGTTAATTCTCAAATAGTTGGTTTGATGATTTTCACTTCAGCTATGTTTTTAAACTGGGAAATAAAAAATCAGATATTGGTGGCTATCTATTACAATATCGTTTTTGCAGTGGCAATTCTGTTTAATGATCAGAAAATTTATTTTCTGCCAAATATGTTTGAGTCCTTGATCTTTGTTCTTTTTTTAAGTTTGCTTTCCGTTGTTGGAAGTGCAATTAATTTTAGAATGAGACTTCAGGTTGCAGAAAATTCTTTAAGAGTTGAACAGTCTGAAAAAAAATTCAGATCAATTTTTAATAATTCAGTTGATGGGATTTTTCAATCTACACTTGACGGAGATTATATAACGGCAAACAAATCTCTGGTAAAGATGATGGGTTATGAAACTCTTGAAGAATTGATGGCAACAAAAGTAACAGATTCATATAAAAATAAAGTTGATCGTGCAAAGCTTCTTTCTGAAGTACGCAAAAATGGCTCTGTAGAAAATTTTATCACAACTTTAATCGATAAAAATAAAATTGAAAAAATTGTGAAAATGAATGTGCATTTTGCTACGGATGAAATAACAGGAAAGGATTATCTGGAGGGCACAATCCGTGATGTTTCTAATGAAATTTTATCACAAACAATGCGTGAGCGTGCTGAATTAGAACTTAAAATTGAAAAAGAAAAATCGGACGCTCTTGCCAAAGAAGCAATGAAACTAAGTACTGCTAAAAGCCGGTTTCTTGCTAATATGAGTCACGAGATAAGAACCCCGATGAATGGAATTATTGGATCTTTGGCTTTGATTGAAAATGAATCTTACAAAGACAAAGAAGAATTAAAACAATATATCCACAGTGCAAAACTTTCTGCTGAATCACTTCTTGAAACTATAAATGCTGTTCTGGATCTTTCTAAAATAGAAGCAGGCAAAATTGAACTTGAAAATCTTAACTTTAATCTTAAAAAAGTTATAACCCAGGCTATTTCAATTGTCAGCTCAAAAGCAAAGGAAAAATCTTTAGACATTTATACCGATATACCCGAAGATAAAAATTTAAACTTTGCCGGCGATCCGACCAGGATAAGACAGATCTTTTTAAATTTATTAAGTAATGCTATAAAGTTTACAAAAGCCGGTGAGATAAAAATTATAACCAGAATTGAAAAACTTGAGACAGGTAAAATTAAAATCCATAATTCAATTCTTGATACAGGCATTGGAATTCCGGCAGATAAAATAAAAGAATTATTTAAACCTTTTTCCCAGGTTACCGGTAACGAAGGCAATAGTTTGGGCGGCACGGGCCTGGGTTTAGTGATCTGCAAGGAATTTGTAAACCTTATGGAAGGCGATATTTCTGTAAGCAGCGTTCAAGGAAAGGGCAGCAAATTTGATTTTAATATTATTGTAAATGAACAGGAAACACAATCGAATTTGGAAAAATTTCCGGTTGATAAAGATGTAATGTCTGATATTGACGAAACTGTTTTATCAGAAAGCGAATTAAAAATAAATTTTGAAAATAGAAAAAACATTAAAATACTTTTAGCGGAAGATAATCTTATAAACCAAAAAGTAGCTATAAGAACACTTACTTCAGCGGGCTATCAGGTTGATGCAGTAATGAACGGTGAACAAGCTGTAAAAGCTCATTTAGAGAATGATTACAATTTAATCTTAATGGATGTTCAAATGCCGGATGTTGATGGTTATGAAGCGACTAAGCAAATAAGAGCAATGAGGGAACCTAAAAATAAAATCCCAATTATTGCGATAACAGCACATGCTCTTATTGGAGATCGTGAGAGATGCCTTGAAGCCGGAATGGACGAGTATGTTGCAAAACCCATGGTTGCATCCGAAATAATCAAAATGATAGATCATTTTCTTGTTAAGAATAATTCAAAGGTGATACAATCAGCACAAAGTACATTTGATAATAAATTATTTGATTTTGATAGACTTAAACAAATTAGTCTTGGCGATGAGATGTTTGAGAAAGATCTATTATCAGATTATTTAATCGATGCAGAACTTAAATTGCAGTTATTGCGTGAACTTCTTGAATCTGGCGATGTTAAAAAAATTGTGGATGCTGCTCATACACTTAAAGGATCGAGTTACTCAGTTGGTGCAAAGCTGGTTGGTGATGAGGCACTTGGAATTGAACTTTCTGCAAAAAATAATGATCTTGAAAATGTTGAAGTAAGATTGCCTAAACTTGCTAAATCAATTAGAGAAACAAGAGAATTACTTAAAGACAAAATTTGAAACAGTCATTGCGAGGAGTTAACGACTGCCTGCCCCGATTCGATCGGGGAAGCAATCTACAAGATAAATGTATTAGATTACGTTGCCCCGATAGAAATCGGGGCTCGTAATGAAATTTGAATTTAATTAAAATCCTTTAATACTTTTCTTATTATACCTAAAGCAAAATCAATTTCATCTTTTGTAATTACTAAAGGCGGTGCAAATCTAATTATATCACCGTGAGTTGGTTTTGCGAGCATTCCGTTTTCTTTTAATGCAACACAAACATCCCATGCAGTTT
>DASVGS010000301.1:0-4662 GCA_036379435.1 Ignavibacteriaceae bacterium | reverse complement strand
GGTGGCATTTTATATTGATAAATGAACCGTTCCCTAATACTTATTTCGATTTTATTGTAGAATGAGGATTCAATAAGTATTTACTAGATTCCCGCTTTCGCGAGAATGACAATTATTTAGAAACTTCAGAATTATCCCTTTTATTCTGGAACAAAATATCTCTTCCCAAAGTTAAAGCTTCAGTTTTATTTATTCATAAATCCTTTCAGGAGGCTGAAATGAAAATTATAATTGTTGCATTAACTTTTCTCTTTACGCTATCGTCCTTCCCAAACCAGATGATCGAACAGAAACCCGTAAAAAATAGTACAATTCAATTGGCTTTACTATTAGATACAAGCAATAGTATGGATGGTCTTATCGATCAGGCAAAAAGCCAGTTGTGGAAAATTGTAAACGAACTTGCAACCACAAAAAAGGATGGCAGGAGCGTTGAATTATTTGTAGCGCTTTATGAGTATGGAAAGGATGCGATTCCCGCACAGGAAGGACATCTTAGAAATATAGTTCCCTTCACTCAGGATCTTGATAAGATTTCGGACGAACTTTTTAAGTTAAAAACAAACGGCGGACAGGAATACTGCGGTAAAGTAATTCTGGATGCAGTAACAAATCTGCAATGGCAAAAAGTAAATGATGATCTAAAAATTATTTTCATCGCCGGTAATGAGCCATTCACGCAGGGCGATGTTGATTATAAAATAGCCTGCAAAAATGCAGTTAAAAAAGGAATTATTGTTAACACAATTTTCTGTGGAAATTATGATGAGGGTATTCAGACAATGTGGAAAGATGGAGCTGATATTTCAGATGGAAAATACATGAACATTGATCACAATGCAGAGATAGTCCATATTGCTGCTCCACAGGATGATGAAATAATCATACTGGGACAGGAACTTAACAAAACATATATTGCTTTTGGTTATGCTGGTAAAGAGAAAAAAGAACTCCAGGCAGAACAGGATGCAAATTCGATGAGTGTTAGTAATGAGGTCATGGTTCAAAGATCACTAACTAAATCAGGTGCACAATATAAAAATTCAGGTTGGGATCTTGTTGATGCAACAAAAGATGGCAATGTTAAGATCGATGAATTAAAGGACGAAGAACTTCCAGATGAAATGAAAAATATGAGCACACAACAGAAAAAAGATTACATTTCTAAAATGGAAAAAGAACGAAGCAGGATCCAGACTAAAATAAATAAATTAAACGATGAACGCAGCAAATACATTGCAGAGAAAATGCTCGAAAATAAGAATACAAATACTCTTGATGCTGTAATGATAAAGACAATCCGTGAACAAGCTAAACAAAAGAATTATAAGTTTTGAATAAATATTCTTCATGTCATTCCGGAAAGTCTTGCATCAAGACTTATCCGGAATCTACATAAGTAATCAGATTCCCGCTTTCGCGGGAATGACAATAAAAGATAAGGTGAAAATATGTTGAAGAAAATATCTCAAATCGTTTTACTATTATTGATGAACAATTTGACTTTTGCTGATGGATTCATAGTAATTCCCCGCCCTAATCCTTTACCAAATCCATTTCCATTAGAAGTAGTGTATCATAAAGTAGATATAAAGATTGACGGACAATCTGCAATTACTACAATCGATCAATCTTTTTATAATCCAAGCGAATTCCAGTTAGAAGGCTTTTATATTTTCCCAATACCAAAGCGAGCTGTAATAAATAATTTCACAATGGTAATTAATGGCAGGGAAACAAAAGCTGAACTCCTGGATGCAGATAAAGCAAGAAATATTTATGAAGATATTGTAAGGCAAATGCGTGATCCTGCTCTACTTGAGTACAGCGAACAAAACATTTTTAAGCTGCGAATCTTCCCAATCGAACCAAGAAGTGAAAAGAAAATATCAATCAGTTATTCGCAGGTCCTGGAATCAGATAATAATTTATTTGAATATATCTATCCACTTAACACAGAAAAATTTTCCGCAAAACCGCTAAAGAATGTTTCAGTAAAAGTTGATCTAAGATCCGATGAGAAAATAAAAAACATATATTGTCCAACCCACGAAGTTGATATTGTTAACAAAAGTGATAACCATTCAATAATTTCATATGAAGCCGGAAACATAAAACCGGATATAGATTTCAAACTATATTTTTCTAAAAATGCATCCACAATAGGATTATCTCTGCACTCTTATAAAAATGTGAGAGATGATGGATACTTTTTAATAAGTGCCTACCCTTCAATTGAAATTGATAATAATAATATTGAGAATAAAGATATTACATTCATACTTGATGTTTCAGGAAGTATGAGTGGAGAAAAGTTGGAACAGGCAAAGAAAGCTTTGCTTTATTGTATTAATAATTTAAATGCTGGAGATCAGTTTAATGTTATAAGATTTTCAACCGAAGCTTATTCATTATTTAAATCCCTGGAGAATGTCGATAAACAAAATATAAATAGAGCAAAAAGGTTTATAGATGACTTTCAGGCTATCGGAGGGACAAATATTGAAGAAGCATTTTCACTTGCTTTTAAAAACTATAACAAATCAAATCGTCCGCATTTTATAGTATTTATTACTGATGGTAAGCCGACTATCGGTGAAATGAATGATGAAAAACTCGTTAATCGAATTTTAAGTTCAAATAAGCTGGCTGCCAGGATTTTTACTTTTGGAGTTGGAAATGAAATTAATACTCATCTTCTGGATAAGCTGACAGAAGCGACAAAAGCGTGGAGGACTTATGTTGGAGAAGATGAAGATATTGAAGTTAAAGTATCAAATTTTTACGATAAGATTCAGTCCCCCGTTTTAAGTGATTTAAAGCTTGAAGTCAGCAATGTAGAAGTATATCAAACTTATCCTAAGGAATTGCCGGATCTCTTTAAAGGCTCTAACTTGTTGGTCTTTGGGCGTTACAAAGGCAATGGAAAAGCTGAAATAAAATTATCAGGAAAGTTGAGTGGAAAACAAAAAGTATTTTCACTAAGTACCGAATTTACATCTTCGGACGAACGATATAATTTTATTCCACCAATCTGGGCAAGCAGAAGGATTGGATACTTATTGGATTTGATCCGTTTGAATGGTGAAAGTAAAGAGATGGTAGATGAGATTACATCGCTCGCACGTGAGCACGGAATTATTACTCCCTATACCAGCTATCTTATTATGGAGGATGAGGAAATTAGAATACGCGGAGGAAGACTTGTCGATGGTTTGCAAACAATTCCACCAAGACCGGAATTGAAAAAAGAAAATGAATCAGATTATTTTAGGATGAAAGAAAAAAGCGGCAGAGGAAGTGTTGTTGTAAGTGAGGAATTCCAGAATTTAAATTCAGCCGTAAATTATAATCAAATGCAGCAAGGTAATGAAAGATTAGTTTATAAAGATTCAAAAGGACAATTAAGAAATCTTTCTCAGCAGGTTAAGAATGTTATGGGCAGAGCAGTTTATCAGCAGGATAAATTCTGGGTTGATAGTGAATTGCAGAAAAGAGAAACGAAAAACGTTAAACGAATTCAATTTAATTCTGATGAATATTTTAAGCTGCTCAATAGGGAACCGGAAACATCCAAGTTTTTGGCGTTAGGACAAAACGTGCGGTTCTATTATAAAAATGTTTTATATGAAGTGTACGAGTAATGTGTTACTATAAACCCAGTTCCTCAAAGGAACTGGGTTTATAAGGGTTTACAATTTTTCTTCCACAAAATCTAAAACTTCTTTAAGTTTTTTCTGTGCTTTATCATTTAATTCTGTGCAAGTTTTTCTCATTTCAGAGTTAAACTTTTCATCTTTAATATCTTTTAGATTTATCAGTACATTATAAATTCCGCCGAGAACTCCAGTGTAAGCGCTTTGTGCACCAACACCAACATCTGTGATAGAATTTGGGTTACCAAATTTTGCAACTGTTTGTGCTATTTCAATTGCCTGATAACTTAATTGAGCAGTATTTAATGGAACACGAACTGCCTGTTTCAAACCGTTCTGCATTGCTTCTTCCCGGACTTTCTTTTCTTCAGTAGTTTTATTAGGTAATCTGCGTGCAGCCATATAATCATTAAATGCATTTGTATCATCATCAACAGCTTTTACCAAAGTATTTTTTATCTCCTGGCATTTATCCGCGGCTTTATTCAATATTTTATCCGTTTCAGGATCACTGCCGCGTTTGTTGGCAGTTAGATTAGCAACCATTGATGATAAAGCCGCACCGAGCGCTCCTGCAAGTGCAGCGATGGAACCTCCGCCCGGAGCAGGTGTTTCCCTCGATACTTCATCCACAAAATCTATAAGCTTCATTTCAACTAAAGCTGTATCAATATTCTTTGGCAAACCTAAAACTCTCTCTTCAATTTTAAATTCCGAAACATCATTTAATCCAAGTGATTGAACCGCCGTATTTAATATATCGCGAATTGGAACTCCGGTTGAGCGATGCTGTTTTCTTAAATAATGTTTACCGGTCTCAAGCAAAGCGGGATAAGGAACCATTCCAACAATTTCACTTCCGGTCACACGCAATCCTCTTTCCGCGGCAAGTTTTTCTGTTTCATCAAAAACATCCTGCATAGATGTTACTTTGTAGTTTGTAAGATTTATAGAAATTTGCACACGATCGTATTTTGGAACCGACCAGCCAATTGCTTTGCAATGT
>DASVGS010000300.1:0-2999 GCA_036379435.1 Ignavibacteriaceae bacterium | reverse complement strand
ATTAATGCCGGGTGAAGTTAAAACAATTGAATTTACGCTGAACAGACAACACCTTTCTTTCATTGGTCAGGATAATAAACGAATTGTTGAACCTGGAGATTTTGTTGTTTCTATTGGAAATAGTTCACTTAATTTCAGTTTGAAATAGATTTTTTATTTTAAGATTTTTGTAATAAACAAAAAGGGGAATTAAGAGACTATTAATTTCAAAATGAAAAATACCGGTTTCATAACGGTGTTTTTCAATGAATAATTATCCATGAGGGAAGATTTCAGCAATCAAGGTTGCGTTATCTTCCTTTTTTATTAAATCAAATCATTCATCGATATGTATGAATGATCAATAATATAAATACAATGTTAACTCTAACTTCTCATAAAACATTATTTATCTGGATTGGATTATTTCTTGCATTCATAATTTTTTTATTCCTGCCGATAAAAATTAATTATAATTTGTATGTAAAGGGTAAAGTGCTGCCTGCAAGAGAATGGATGATATATAAAGGAACGGACGGCCGACTGACATCTCAACTAATAAATTATAAAACGGGAATGAGTCAGTCTTATGATGTAACTCTTTTTGACAGGGGAGACGCGATGCAATTTGCATTTGATACAAGCCTGCATTCGGGAAGCAAAGTTGATTTAAATGATACTATTGCAATAGTTTATTCCAATGAGATTGAACGTCAAATCGAAAATCTAAAAGGTCAGATTATTTCTGCAAAGGCATCTCTATCATTAAATCTGACTGGAGAGAAGCAGGCTGTAATAGATGAAGAAAACAAAAATCTTGATTATGCAATTAAGCAGGCAGAAGAACAAAAGAAAATACTTGATCGAATGAAAACATTGTATGAAAAAGGGTTGGTATCTCAAGAAGAATATGAAATAGCAAAAGGTAATTATGATCTTAATGTGATTAATATTTCCATATCAAAAGCAAAACTTTTAAGTGTTGAAACAGGCGCTAAGAAGGAACAGATTGGATTTATAAAATCACAGATTGCTTCACTTGAAAACGAGTTAGCTGTGATGAAAAAAAGATTTGAGGGATTTACAATTACATCACCCTTGAATGGAAATGTTATCAGAAAAACTAATAGTGACACTTTAATGACTATTACAGATGACTCCGAGCTGATACTTATAAATCCTGTAAAGGTTTATGACAAACGATTTATTGTTGACTCAGCGGAAGTTTTAATTTACGTTAACGGTGAAAAGCAAAATGTTAAAGCCCGGATATTTGAGATCGATAACAGCGTCAAAATTGTAAACGGAA
Source organism: Ignavibacteriaceae bacterium (assembly GCA_036379435.1). Lineage (GTDB taxonomy): Bacteria > Bacteroidota > Ignavibacteria > Ignavibacteriales > Ignavibacteriaceae > IGN3. Next base: position 1,711 of record DASVGS010000300.1, on the reverse strand, counting down.
TCCAGGTTGTAACAGTTAGCTCTGTGATAGATAAAAAAACATCCGCACTAATACCGAACTTAATTGTTGACTGCTACATCCATACAGGTAAATTATCACCCTTAGATTATCTAGTTAGAGTTTGGCAAAGGATTGTAAATTAAAATGAAACCACTGCGCCTGGAATATAAATTTCTACTGCCCGTTGAACGAATTGATGAATTGAGAAGAGCAATTAGTCCTTTTGTTTTTATTGATGAGTATGCAGAGAGAGAGATCAACAAAGAATACACTGTACATAGCATTTACTTTGATACTATGAGACTTGATGATTACCACGACAAACTTTCCGGAATTAAGATCAGAAAAAAACTGAGGATAAGAGGATACAATTACAAGGATGAAAAGAGTATTGTGTTCTTAGAAATAAAGCGTAAATATGAAAATCACATTTCTAAAAACAGGGCACCGCTCTTTTTTAGTGACCTAAAAGAAATTTTTAATACAGCTGATTGCGAAAAATACGTTTTAAAGAAAAGTAATTATATTGATGCGGTAAACGATGCCAGAAAATTTTTCTATTTAAGTAAAATTAAAAATTGTTCACCGGTTGTTTTAATTAATTATGAACGGGAAGCATATTTTTCCAAACACGATACAACATTAAGAATTACTTTCGATAAAAATCTAAGATCAACCCCATTACCGGATATTTCAGATCTTTATAATGAAGCCGGACTAAAATATGCAATGCCAGGCAATCTGATTCTTGAAGTAAAATTTTTCAGCGGATTTCCTGAATGGCTGCAAAAAATATTAAAGAAATTTGAGCTTAAGCGACAGGCAGTTTCAAAATATACTATATGTGTGGATTCACATAAAAATTTAAGAAAATATGTTAATGGCAGTAATTTACTTATGCCATCTAACCTTAATAAAAATCGATTCAATTATATAGAAGAAAAAATTAAACATGCTGGATGATTTTCAAAATGTTCTAAGTGTTTCATTGTCAATCGGTGAGGTTTTTGAAAATTTAATAATTTCTCTCATCTGCGGATTACTGATATCACTTGTTTATCGGCTAACTTATAAAGGTCCGGGAATCTCATATTCATTTATAAATTCACTAATTATTTTATCATTAATTACTTCAGTTGTAATAATGGTTATCGGAAATAATTTAGCCCGTGCGTTTGGTTTGGTCGGTGCTATGTCCATTATAAGATTTAGAACGGCAATTAAGGAAACCCAGGATATTATTTTTATATTTTTTTCTTTAGCAATTGGAATGGCAAGTGGAGTAGGTTTGCACGCGCTGGCTTTATCAAGTACGGTTTTTATAGGAATAATATTATATGTTCTTACAAAAACAAATGCTGTTAACCCGGTTAAAAAAGATTTCCTGCTTCAATTTTCTTTTTTAGCGAGTGATGGTTATGAGGAAGCTCCTTTTTTAATATTATTTCAAAAGTATTGTAAAAGCAGCAAATTAATTAACACTAAAGCCTTAATTGAAAATGATTCACTTGAATTGTCATATCACATTATTCTTAAAGATGCAAAGTTTGTAACCGCTTTTGTGAATGAGTTAAAGAATTCAAAAGGTGTTAGTAATGTCAATCTATTCTTTGATGAAGAAAGTTTTTAATTATAATAAAAAATTAATGAAAAATATTTTATCGTTTTATATTGTGTTGTCCTTATTCTTATTGGATATTACCGAAGCACA
>DASVGS010000299.1:0-3882 GCA_036379435.1 Ignavibacteriaceae bacterium | reverse complement strand
TCTTATTGCATCTGTAACACGTTTTACGGGACGAAAGTTGGAAGTATGAACCAGAATTTTTTCACCATTTGGTGCAATGTGTTTTTTAAATGCACAATCATTTATTGAGACTTTTTTAAATACATCAGTATCAACAAAATTGGGAATTACATTTATTTCTTTTTCAATTGAATAATTTGTGATAGTTTTTTCTTTCAGAAATCTTGAAACTGCTGTTACACCATCACTCTGTTCAATACTAAATTTTACAAGAGGTAAAAATGATGGCTCCAAACCTACAAGCGTGATATCCGTTCCGTGTAGAGTTGTGGTTATTTTAAGTTTTTTATTTTTAACAATTTGCTTTGCAAGGTAAGCGGAAGTAGCATGTGGAATTGCATAGTGAACATGAAGCAAATCTAAATTTTCAAATTCAGCTATCTCGATCATTTTACTTGCTAGAGCTAAACTATAAAGTGGAAATTCAAACACCGGGTAGGTGCTTGTTTCTACTTCATGAAAAAATATATTTTCTACATATTTAGTAAGCCTAAAAGGCAGCGCATAACTAATAAAGTGAACTTCGTGTCCGCGCAGGGCTAATTCTTTTCCAAGTTCAGTTGCAATTACTCCACTTCCACCATAAGTAGGGTAACAGGTTATTCCGATTTTCATAATATTTTTTTTACCAGATTTGTTATCAAATATATATCATTTTAATTCAATTATGAATTTCATACGTCACTTAATTGGTCTCTTTAATTTAGATAGTACTAAAATGAATAGTAATTTTAGATACTAAATGATTTGAATCATGAAATTACTTGTAATCGGACATTCAGTTCTGGATTTTATTAAATCAGGTGCTTCTCAAAAAATTAGCGCAGGGGGAATCTATTACACCATCTCTGCAATCAATAAAATAAAAGATAAAAGAGATGAAATATTTCTTATATCCCAATTTGATAATGAGACATTTTCCTACTTCCACTCAGAATATGAGAAAATAAATAAGGATCTTTTAATTAAAGTAGATAAAATACCAAGGGTGCATTTGAACCTGCACAAAGAAAATGAACGCCATGAAAAATATGAAAATATTACTGATGGTCTTTCTATTAACTTTTCTGATTTTAAAAGATTTGATGGTATCCTTATAAATATGATTACGGGATTTGATATTAACCTTAATAAATTACAAGAAATCCGCAATAACTATTCGGGTTTAATATTTATAGATATCCATACTTTATCAAGAGGATTAAATGAAGATTATAATAGAGAGTTTAGATTAATAAAAAATTTTAAAGACTGGGCAAAATGTCTTGATATAATTCAGGTTAATCAAACTGAACTATTTACACTTTTAGATAAAAAAAGTGAATTAGAAATTATTGATGAACTTCTTTCACTTGGAGTTAAAATTATATGCGTTACAAAGGGCGAATCAGGAGCAAAAGTTTATTACAAAAACCAGAATGAAATTGCATCTTACTTTATTGCCGCTAAAAAAATCCTTAATCCAAATGTAGTTGGATGCGGCGATATCTTTGGGGCATCTTTCTTTTATAGTTATATTAGAAATAAAAATACTATGGAATCATTAATTAACGCTGTTAAAAATGCAGAACTTTTTGTTGGAAATAAATTTTTGTAAATAATATGACCGCCATTGATCTTATAAAAAGAAGAATACTTGTTGTTGGAGCAAATGGAATGCTTGGACAAAGGGTAATTGAATTTTATTCACCTTTAAATGATGTTGAATTACTTGCCACATCCGTTGAGGATAAATTTGTTTTTGATGGACTTGATTATATTCAAAGTGATATTGCAAACCGCAATGAGATAAAAAAAATCGTAAAGGATTTTTGTCCCGATTATATTATTAATGCAGCCGCATTTACCAATGTTGACTTAAGCGAAACAGAACGAGAACTTGCCTGGAAAATTAATGTTAAAGGTGTTGAATATCTTTCAGAATCAGCAAGAGTTCTGGATTCACATCTGATTCACATTTCAACAGATTACATTTTTGATGGTAAAAACGGGCCATATACCGAAAACGATATTCCAAACCCGCTTGGTTATTATGCCAGAACAAAATTAGCAAGCGAAAATGTTTTAAAGATCAGCGGTACTAAATACACAATCTTAAGAACTAATGTTTTGTACGGCACAGCAAAATTCAGTCGTCCGGATTTTGTAAAATGGGTAGTGGATTCCTTACGAGCTCAAAAGAAAATAAGAATAGTTGATGATCAGATTAGCAATCCAACTTTTATTGATGATCTGGTTCAGGGAATTAACAAAATTGTTGAACTTCGTAAAGAAGGTATTTATAATATTGGCGGGAATGAATTTCTATCACGTTATGATTTTACTGTTCTTATTGCTGATTTTTTTAATCTTGATAAATCACTGATTACAAAAATAAAAACTGAAGAATTAAATCAACCTGCAAGACGTCCCCTTAAATCGGGACTGATTACAATTAAAGCTCAAAGCGAACTTGGTTATAAACCGCATTCCATAATTCAAACTTTAGAACTAATGAAAAAAGAACTTGGGATTTGAAGAACGAATTCATTCTAATTACAAATGCTAAACCACATTTATGATAAGTAAATATAACTCATTTATATTTGATCTTGACGGAACAATTTATCGCGGTGATAATATCATTCCGAATGCAGATAAAACAATTAATCAACTAAAAGAACTCGGAAAAAAAATTCTTTTCATATCCAACAAAACCACAGGAACTATAAAAGATTATTACTTGTTTTTAAAAAATTTCGGATTGAACATTGAAGAAAACGAAATAATAAACTCTACTATCGTACTTAAAAACTATTTAATCAAAAATCATCCCCAAAAAAAATTTTATGCAATTGGGGAACAGGTTTTTATCGATGAATTAATTAATGCAGGATTAAAATATTCTGTGATTCCGGAAGAAATAGAAATAATTATAGTAACATTAGACAGAACATTGAATTATGAAAAACTGGAAGTTGCAGCAAAAGCTTTGGAAAATGGCGCCAGATTTTTTGCGGCAAATATTGATGATACCTGCCCGGTTGATGGAGGAGAAGTATTGGATGCAGGTTCAACAATTTCAGCTTTGGAAAAAAGAACGCACAAAAAATTAGAAATGCATTTTGGTAAACCTTCTGATTTTATGATGAAGGAGATCAGTTACAGATTTAACGGAGACTTATCAAAGAGTATTTTAATCGGCGATAGACTTGAAACGGATATTGCAATGGGTAACAAGTTCGGGATAGATACGGCTTTAGTTTCTACGGGAGTGAAACATTACACAAATGGAAACTCGGAAATTAAACCAACCTACTACTTAAATTCGGTTGCAGATATTCTTAAAAGCTAGTACCCTCGAGAGGAATCGAACCTCCGACCAAAAGTTTAGGAAACTTCTGCTCTATCCACTGAGCTACGAGGGCAATTTTTATTGTTATGCAAAATTAAGAATGACAGAGCAAAGTTACATTAGGCACTTAATATTAAATTATAGTATAAATATTAAATTTCTAAAACCTTTCCTTTATCAACTCCATAATCTTAATTCCGGCTTCGGGAATTTTTGTGCCTGGACCAAAGATTGCAGAAGCTCCATGCTCATATAGAAAATCGTAATCCTGTGCTGGAATAACTCCGCCGCAGATCACTATTATATCTTCTCTTCCTAGTTTCTTTAATTCTTCAACAAGCTGAGGTAAAAGTGTTTTATGTCCTGCTGCAAGTGAACTCATTCCAACAACGTGAACATCATTTTCAACTGCCTGCTGGGCTGTCTCTTCGGGAGTCTGGAATAACGGACCGACATCAACATCAAATCCCATATCTGCGTAAGCAGTTGCAACAACTTTTGCTCCACGA
>DASVGS010000298.1:0-2104 GCA_036379435.1 Ignavibacteriaceae bacterium | reverse complement strand
GCCTTTTCCTTTAGCGCGGGTTAAAGTTATATATCGTTCGATTGTAAATGTTATAACCATCATTAGAATTGTCATTAAGAGTGGAACTATTATACCACCTTTATAAATTGTTCCAAGATAATTTCCCGGTTTTGGAAGATTATCAGGATTGTTACCCTGAAAGTTTTGAGGATTACCCATAACATAAAAGAACAGAATTAATGCGACAACAAAAAGCACAGGTATTACTATAGTAGCAAATCCTGCAAAAGCTCCCTTAAGTCCAGTGTTAGATTTCAATTTTAGATCTCCTTAATTTTATTTTAGTTTATAAATTGTTTTAATATTTAGGTTAATTTTCGTTTTCGATTTTCTTCATATTTTTCCAGTGAACCGGTTGTAAGTTTTCTATCTCATCCTTGCTGCTTACTTGATTGGATTGTTTACAACTAATAACCCAACCCATCTCGCTTTCAATGCCCAAATCATCAAAAAACATTAATGAGCCGAAAATATCTTTTTTATATAATTCAAATTGTGAAACAGGAATTGCTTTCTTCCATACTTCCACTATTGTTATATCATCATATTTTCTCCCGCTTAATTTATGATTAGAGCTTATCTTCATACAAAACTTGAACTCTATTTATTGATTGTTAAATGAATAGTAAAATTCTAATTCTACATTTATTAAGTGTTCTTACTAATACTATAGAACAAGTCCTGTTCCATATTTTAAAATGAGGACTTAGAAATTTTTTATAGTTTTTCTGAATGAAATAGTGGGGGGATAAAATTTTAAGGTATTTTTTTAGTTCTTTTTATTTTCAGAATGGAAATCAGATTTGCATTATGAAAATATTTAAGCTGCAGGAATGGTAAAATAAAAATTACTGCCTTCACCTGGTGAACTTTGAACTCCGATAATTCCACCCTGCACTTCTACAAACTCTTTGGCTATTGCTAATCCAAGCCCGGTTCCTTTAACAGATAATGATTCGGATTTTACATATCTTTCAAAAATTGCTTTTTGATATTCTTTGCTGATACCAGGTCCTTCGTCTTTAATAGATATTACAATAAAATTATTTTCATTACTTACATCAATAGTAATTTTGCCATTTTGTGGTGAGTATCGGGCTGCATTACTTAAAATATTTACGACAACCCATACCGTTTTTTCTAAATCGCATTTTACTTTCGGCAAATTATCAGGAATTATAACATCTAAATGAATTTCTTTTTCGTTAAGAAGCATGTAAGTTGCAATGGTTCCAAGATCAATTATCTCACTAACGTTATAGGTTTTTATAACTGGTTTAATATGTCCAGTTTCAGCCTGAGCAAAATCAAGAACTTCGTTTACCAGATTTAGAATACGACTACTATGAAGTTTTAATGCTTGGGTAAGTCGTTTTTGTTCTTCATTAAGCACACCAATCCGTGCATCCTCAAGAAGTTTTATGGATAGATTAATTGATGAAATGGGTGTCTTCAATTCGTGAGAAATGGTTGCCAATAAATTAGTTTTAGCAAGATCTCTCTCTTCATAAGCAGTTACGTTTTGAATTAATAGAATGTACTCAGAAGGTTCTCCAGAATTTTCCGCTCTTATTCCACGATGTATATCAAGCAAAAGAACCTGGTAATATTCTTTTTGATCATTCACTATGATTTCAACCGGTTTTGATTTTCCTGTAAGTGAAACATCTTCTTTGCGAAAGTCCAATGATTGAATAAATGTTAAAACTTCATTTCCTTTTTCAATTTCATTTATTTTTTTCCCAAGCAGATCTGTTACACTCTTTCCGATGAGTTCACAGAATTTTCTATTTACATGATTTATTCTCAAATTACTATCCAGCAAAACAGTTGCATCCTGCAAGTTAACGAGCAGAGTTTCCATTCTCCTTTTTTCAAGAAGCAGTTCATCAATATGTTGTGTTTCATATTCCTTTAGCTTTACAGCCATCTTATTAAATGCCAATGCTAAGGTACTAAGTTCATCATTGGATTTTATCTCAATCCTCTGATCATATTTTTTATTAGATATCTCCTCTATCTTTTTTGTCAGTTCAGTTAAAGGAGATGTAATGTAAGAAGGAAAATAAAAAATAAAGAGTAA
>DASVGS010000297.1:0-2250 GCA_036379435.1 Ignavibacteriaceae bacterium | reverse complement strand
CAACAACAACAACATGTTTGCCTTTAGTTTCAATTTTGTAACGCATAAGCAACTCCTGAATTCCCGCTGGAGTACACGACGCAAAAGTATCTTTCCCGATCACAAGATTTCCCACCGATACAGGATGAAAACCATCAACATCTTTTTTAGGTGAGATTGTCTCAATTACCCGATCTTCATCAATATGCTTTGGTAATGGAAGTTGAACAAGAATTCCATTGTAATCTTTATTTTGATTATATGATTTAATCAAGTTTAAAAGTGATTCTTCCGTAACATCAGCACTCAATTTTTCTGTTTTTGTCCTCATCCCGATTTCTTCACAAGCTTTGCCTTTACTTGCAACATAGATTTGTGAAGCAGGATCTTCTCCTACTATTATTGCTACAAGACCGGGAATATTTTTCCCTTCTGCTTTAAGTAAGGATATTTTTTCTTTTAATTCATTGCGGATATCCGCAGCAATTTTTTTCCCATCAATTAAAATCATATTCAGCTCAACTATATGTAATGTTATATTTTTTCTTTAAGTGATTTAATATTTTTTTATTCTTAATTATTTCTTCATAAAATGGATTTGAATTTTGCCAGCCTGTTTTTTTGTGCTTTCTGTAATGCTCTAATCTTCTTAAAGAAATTTCACAATAAATAGGATCGCAATCAAATGTAAAACATTTTCTGCCAAGTAATTCACATGCAATTAAAGTTGTACCAGAATGTGAAAAAAAATCAGTAACAAGATCTTTCTTTTCGGATGAAGCTTCGATGATTCTTTTAATTGCTTTTAATGGTTTTTGAGCAAAGCATCCATTTACATTTTCTTCCATTCTGTAAAACACTTGCTGCACATCAATCCAAACATTACCTGCACGAATGAAATTTGATTTACTTCTTTCAATATTTTCTGTTTTGGTTCCACCAACTTCTTTATAGTAACCTTTTAATACTTTTGGAATATCAGTGTACTCAGATTTAACATTAAATTTTGGTTTACCTTTAGTGTAAAAAAGCAACTCTTGCCTTATTGACATCCAGTTATACTGAGTGCCGTACCCACGTTGATTTCTCATTGTTATAAAACTTCTGGAATTTAAACCTGATAATTTCATCATCTCGATAAAACCGCCGAATGGTTCAAAATGATTTGCCTGATCTGCACCGAGCCAGAAATAAAATGCAGAATTTTTATGAGAAAGTTCTATGTTTAGTGCAATCCATTCTTTACACCATCTGATGAAATCCGTATTCTGCTTTTCTTTAAAAGCTATGAAATTGTAAGGTGGATCCTGGACTGAAAGTTTTGTTTTTAATTTTCCAAAAACTTTTTTTACATCACTTGAATTTGTTACATCAACACAGGCAATTTTATGATTACTATTTTTATCAACCCAGATAGTTCCTTCTTGAAATCTGCAAAAAGGAAGAAGTAATTTTCTAAGAGTTTCATCTTTATCAATTCTGGGCAGAGGATGATTCAGCATCTTTATCTATAATTAGTTTATCAAATTCAGGAAAAAATATTCTTTCCAGTTCCAGTGTTTTTCCTGTTTCAGTGTCTATCTTAAAAAACATTCCTGTTAAATGAACATTATCCTTAGCGGTTTCATATTTCTGTGGTGTTGCAAATAAAAAACGGTTAACTGCGGCTGAGGTTTTCATACCAATAACTGAGTCATAAGGTCCGGTCATACCAACATCGGTAATATAACCTGTTCCATTTGGTAAAATTCTTTCATCGGAAGTTTGGATATGAGTGTGAGTTCCAACCATCACACTAACTTTGCCATCCAGATAATAACCCATCGCCATTTTTTCTGCAGTAGCTTCAGCGTGAAAATCAACAAAGATCACTTTTGTTTCTTGTTTAATTCTTGTTAATACCCAGTCCATTGTTCTGAACGGGCAATCAATCGCTGTCATAAAAGTTCTTCCTTGCAAATTTACAACTGCAACTTTCCCTTTTTTTGTTTCAGCAATATGATATCCATTTCCGTGTGTTCCTTTGGGATAGTTTAATGGACGTAAAGAGCGGGGTTCTGATTTTAAATAATCCTGTGATTGATGTTTATCCCAGGTGTGATTTCCTCCTGTTATTACGTTTACTCCGATATTAAAAAGTTTTGGACCTTCTTTATCGGTGCAGCCTTTACCATCTGAAAGATTTTCTCCGTTAACAATAACAAACTCAGCTTTATATTTTTGTATTAAACCGGGCAGCCACGTTTGAACAATATCCATACCCGGTTGCCC
>DASVGS010000296.1:0-2242 GCA_036379435.1 Ignavibacteriaceae bacterium | reverse complement strand
AACATCAGCTTCATTGTAAACTACCTGCGATGTTGATGGAACAAAAGTTTGCGCTGAAGAAGCAGATTTAATTTCTTGCTTAACCTGAGTTTGCTCGCTTATCTTCTTTTCTACTTGAGACACTTTGCCAGTTTTTCTTTTCTCCAGATATGCAAGAATATCTTTTTTAGAAACACGTCCGTCTAATCCTGTTCCTTCAATTGATTGCAGTTCTTCAAAACTTACATTTTCTTTCTGCGCGATACTTAAAACCAAAGGTGAATAAAATTGCGAACCTGCCGCGTGTTCTTTTGGTCTGGAATCAATATTCTTTGAAAAGTTATCATGCATAGAAACAACTTCACGAACGGGTTCAATAATTTTTTCTGCTTCAGCAGGATTGGAAGATTCCACGTCTCCATTTAAAGCAAGTTTAGCTACAATAGTTCCCACTTCAACTGTTTCCTGTTCACCGACAAGAATTTCTGCTAATGTGCCTGATTCAGGTGAAGGAATTTCAGTATCAACTTTATCTGTGCTTATTTCAAAAATCATCTCATCCTTTTTTACAGCATCACCAACTTTTTTATTCCATTTAATTATGGTTCCTTCCATAACTGATTCACCCATTTTTGGCATTGCTATCTCAATAATGTTACCGCTTTTTTTAGCAGATGGCACAGGAGTTACATTTTCATTTACATCATTTTCCGGAACAACTATTTCAGGTTTTGGTTCAACAACATTTTTTATTTCCTCGGTAACGGGAATAGAAGTAATAGTATCGCTATCACCTGATTTAACTCTTGCAACGACCGTTCCAACTTCTACTGTTTCACCTTCCTGTACTAATATTTCTGAAAGCACACCAGCAGTTGATGAAGGAATTTCAGTATCAACTTTATCAGTGCTGATTTCAAAAATTATTTCATCAAGTTTAACCTGATCACCAACTTTTTTATGCCACTTTATTATTGTGCCTTCGTTAACACTTTCACCCATTTTTGGCATTATGATATCCATATAAAACTCCTATTCACAAATGTTAATTTCTAAAGTTCATTTTTCAATTGTTGAGTCATACCGGGCAAAGATAGATATTTGAAGCCTGATACAGATTGATATTTTTCTTAGCAATCGATACAACTTTTTTTTAGTATTTAAGTAAATCTTTTATGCCTCTATAAATTCCATCACGACTGGGCAGAATTTCGTTTTCTAATATTGGTGCATAAGGGATATGTGAATCTTTTGCAGCTATCCTTTTTACAGGTGCATCCAAAAATTGAAAACAGTTATCAGCAATTCGTGCAGCTATTTCTGCTCCAAATCCGCCAAACAATGTGTCTTCATGAATAATAACTACCTTGTTTGTTTTTTTTACGGAATTAAAAATTGTTTCTTCATCCAACGGAACAATCGTTCTGATATCAATAACCTCAACTGAAAAATCTTCATCTTCCAGTTTTTTAGCGGCAATAATGGCATCCCATAATGAAACTCCCCATGAAACCACAGTGACATCTGTTCCCTCTTTTATAACTTTAGCTTTTCCAAATGGTAACAAATAATTATCATCAGGTTCAGGAGCTATCGCAAAACTCTGTCTGTATAAACCTTTGTGTTCCAAGAATAAAACCGGATCTTTAATTCTGCAGGCCGTTTTAAGTAAACCTTTTGCATCAGCAGCATTGCTGGGATAAGTAATTAAAATTCCTGGTATGTGTGAAAAGAATGCTTCTATATTCTGGCTGTGGCAAAGTCCTCCATGAATATATCCACCAATTGCAACACGAGTAACAACTGGTGCAGCCCAGTTATTATTTGAACGATAACGCATAGGTGCCATTTCGTTTTTCATTTGCTGAAATGCCGGCCAGATATAATCACCAAATTGAATTTCGACAACTGGTTTCATTCCGGTTAAGGACATTCCGACTGCAACACCCATTATACTTGCTTCAGCTAAAGGTGAATTGAATACTCTTTTCTTTGTAAATCGTGTTGATAATCCCTTTGTAGCAGTAAATACTCCGCCTTTTGCGTCCTCAATGTCTTCACCAAAAATGTACATTTCAGAATTTTTTTCCATTTCTTCGTGCAAAGCATGATTGATTGCATCAACCATTACAATTTTATTGCCGGATGGAGTTGAAGATTCATATTCCAAACTCTCTTTAAAACCGCTTTCATCAAAAACAAATCTTGCAGCATCATCTTTTTTTGGATCAGGAGCATTAAATGCATTATCAGCAGCCTGATT
>DASVGS010000295.1:0-3272 GCA_036379435.1 Ignavibacteriaceae bacterium | reverse complement strand
AACAGCAGGGCCAGAAAATTTGATCCGGAAAAAGATTTTGAGCGGTTCGATTATATAATCACAATGGATGATGATAATTACTCGGAGATAAAAAGGTTAGACGGTAAAAAATTATTCGATAAAAAAATAATTAAGATGGCTGATTTTATATCCGATAAAAAGATCAGAGAAGTACCGGACCCATATTATGGCGGTAAAGATGATTTTGATTTTGTAATAAAGATCCTTGAAGACGGAACGAAAAATTTATTAACTAAGATTAAAAACGACATTGACCGAAAAAATTAAACAGCAAATCGAATCATTTATTAATGATAGGATAATTTCATTTAGTCCAGTATCCGGCGGCTGTATAAATGATTCTAATGTAATTACCACACAAAGCGGTAAATCGTACTTTGTAAAGAGTAATATTGATTCAGCTAAAGATATGTTTTTGAAGGAAGCAAATGGATTGAATGAATTATCAAAATCTAATGCGATAAGAGTGCCCAGAGTCTTTTACACTTCAGAAGATTTTTTATTGATTGAAAACATCCGATATGCTAAAAAAGATAAGTTATTCTGGGAGAATTTTGGGAGAAATTTTGCGAATCTTCATCGCCGTGTAAATAATAATTTTGGTTTTTATGAAGACAACTATATCGGATCAACTCCCCAATTAAACATACCTGAACTAAATGAAAAAGAAAACTGGACTGAATTTTATTTTAATAAAAGACTACTCTTTCAATATAAATTAGCTGAGTCTAATGGCTACGTTAACTCTGAATTTAGAAAATGTTTTACACTACTTGAAAAAAATATTAATCTAATTTTTCAGAACTGTAACGTTAAAGGTAGTTTACTTCATGGTGATCTATGGAGCGGAAATTTTATCTGCGATGAAAAAGGTCAGGCATGCCTCATTGATCCTGCTGTTTATTACGGTCACAGGGAAGCGGATCTTGCCATGACAAAATTATTCGGCGGTTTTGATACCAGATTTTATTCAGCTTATAATGAAGAATTAAGATTAGAGGAAGATTTTGAGTATCGCGAGAACATTTATAAACTTTATCATGTTTTAAATCATTTAAACTTATTCGGCAGCGGTTATCTAAGGCAAGCAATCGATCTGATCAAATATTATCTTTAAAATAAAAATGTCAGATTTAGAGTAACTAAATCTGACACTTAAATAAAACTATAGACTAAATTACTTTACATCCAGCACTTCAACATCAAAAACTAATGTTGAATTAGCCGGAATTTTACCAAGATCACGTTCACCGTAACCAAGATTAGAGGGGATAATAAGTCTTGCTTTACTTCCTTTCTGCAGCAACTGGATTCCTTCATCCCAACCGGGAATTACCTGACCAACACCAGCAACAAAAGTAAAAGGTTCATCACGTTCAACAGAACTATCGAATCTGGTACCATCAATTAAGTATCCGGTGTAGTGCACGGTTACTTGTTTTTCTTTAGCGATAAGAGGACCTTCACCCTGTTTTATAATTGCATATTTTAATCCGGAAGCTGTTGTTTTCAACAATGTAGAATCAACATCCCACATTTTGGCAACAATAGCTTCTTTAGAACTAACAAGCTCAACCACTACTTTAATATTTGTATTTGGCGGAACCGGACCCATTCCCTGCGGACCGTAAGCACAATTTGATGGAATGATAATAGTTCTTTTACCGCCGGATTTCATTCCAACAATACCTTCTTCAGATCCTTTAATAAATGATTCAGTACCAAGAACAAATTTCATTGGTTTATTCATCGAATAGGAATCCGCAATTAACTGGAGTTTTTTAGTTGAATCAGCAGACCAATCACTAAATAAATCTGATGAATCTTTTATAATCCATCCCTTAAAATGAATTTCAACAAGATCACCATCCTTTGCTTCTGTACCAGTACCAACTTTTTCATCATTAATTTTGACACCGGATTTAAGAGTAACAACATCAGAATTTTTAGAGCATCCAAAAATTAAGATGACACTAAAAAGGGCAATAAGAATACTTTTCATGAATTTTCCTTTAAATTGAGGGTCGAATATATCTATTTATTCAAAAAAAACATAGATAATTATTATTATGAAATTAATAATGCATTTCACTTTTGCTCTAATACTTTTACTACAATGTACTTTTAATTATGCTCAGCAAGTGAATAATGAACCAGAAGCGATTGTTGATTGTAATTATACTTTTGAAGAAGCAGTTAATGGAATAGATATACCGGATTATATATTAAAACAACTTACAATAATTGATGTTGAATATTACTCTTTTGATAATAGATTACATAGTGGTCAGTTAGTTGTAAATAAAAAGGCTGCAAAAGATCTTAAAGAGATATTTGAATTTATCAAATCGTCAAAATTTCCAATAGCTAAAGTAATTCCGGTTGTAAAATATAACTGGTCTGATGCAGTTTCGATGCAGGAAAATAACACCACCTGTTTTAATTACAGAAAAGTTAAGGGTTACAAAGTACTATCTGCTCATTCTTATGGATTGGCGATAGATATTAATCCTCTTCAGAATCCACATGTAAAACGAAAAATAATTCAGCCAGAAAATGGAAAGTACGATAAAAGTAATAAGGGGACTATAATTAAAGATTCAAAACTTGTAAAAGAATTTTTGAAACGCGGCTGGCAATGGGGCGGTACATGGAGAAGTTCAAATGATTATCAGCATTTTGAAAAAAAGAAATAGCTATTGTTTAGCTAGAAAGAGAAACTCTAAAAATTTATAAACACGCTTAGCCCAGGCTGATTCATTATGTTCTGATGTAGGATCTTTAACCCACAGAAAATCTACATTCTCATTATACCCGAGAGATTTTAATGTAGAAATGAATTCGTCAATTCCGGGCTGCAACTGATCTTCAAGTCCAACACCACCATTATCAATGTACAATTTAATGTCTTTTCTTGCTCCGCTATATTTTTGTATGGGAGCAATATAGTCAATTTTATTAATTTTGAATGGCGTTGAAAGACATGCTGCTTTAGAAAAAACGTCAGGGTTTTCCCAAAGCATAATAAACGAGATTAATCCGCCTCTCGAAGAACCAGCAATAGCAGTATTTTTCTTATCAGGCAAAGTATTGTAATTTTTGTCAATAAAAGGTTTTAGCTCCTCTATTATAAATTTTAGATAAGTATGTCCAAGCTCAGTATTATTATATTCATTCGATCTATAAATAGTGTTATAAATTCCAACTATAATGATACTCTGGATAGCATTCGATTTTATTAAACTGTCTGC